>NZ_JAAHHM010000042.1:0-55320 GCF_010692445.1 Moorena sp. SIO3E8
TTGCTCGCTTTAGCTCTCTAGGGTCTCGATTGCTAGCTATAAATTCTTCCAGAGTCATGAGAACATGGTGGTAAATTTATATTCCATGATATCTCATTTTTCTTCAAAATCATTTAGGATTGGTATAGTATGGCAAGGGTATTACGCAAGAACCAGTCAAATCACTGTATTCGGTTCCCCCAGGACATTGGCAAATGCTCGGATAGCCACACACATTGATGTCTGCTGTGCAAATACCCTGAGGTGGGATTGAACACTTGCCCTCAACAGGTTCTCCAGGACCGTCTGCCAAACGAATGTCTTCGATGATGCACTTGCCGACAGATGCATCATAGGAATATGCAGGCGGGCACTGGCAAAAGCTAGGATTGCCACAAGGATTGATGTCGCGAGTACAGGGCACAGCAATATCAGCCAGATTTAGTACACAAGGGCCAATGGGCTGTGCGATCGCGCCTGGTGCGCTACTTAAAAACAGTTGTGCCGCTACCAACAAAGCGCACAGGACTTTCAACGCTGGGGCGAATTTGAAGTCCATGCCGTTTTTGATAACTTTTAAGATTTTCATCACCTAACTTATCTCTAATGTTTGTTTCTGATGAAACCAAGCTGATATTACTTGGCAACGGATATTATTATCAAGTTATTATCTCCGATCAAATCAAAATAACTGACATGTTCCCCATAGAATAGGTAAAAAATAGCAGGAATATTATTAGTTTAAATAAATAACGTCAATTGCCTATAACATATTAGGCTTAGACGCCATTAAATCGAATATTTTTTTAGTTTTATTAGAAGATAAATTAGTAAGTATTTGTGATATTTTTGAATTCCAACTATCCTACTCCCTACTCCCTACTCCCTACTCCCTACTCCCTACTCCCTACTCCCTACTCCCTACTCCCTACTCCCTACTCCCTACTCCCTACTCCCTATTCCCTACTCCCTACTCCCTAATAGTTTGGCTAGATTATTTAAGTAATGGCTAATAATAAAGTCTATTATAATAAAGGATTTTACCGAGTTTTACAGAAGCATATTATACCAAATACGGCTGGTAAATCTACCATTACCGATAACTAAGCTATGGATGATGGCAGCCATGAAAAATTAATTATCAGCCAGGGAAATAAAGATATGATCAAAGCGGAGTCGGTATTCAGCAAAGATTTTGCAAAATTTTTGTTCAAGATGTTTATTGATGAAAAATATTGGGCAACAATAAGGACATGGCTCGATTTAAACCAATAAAAGGCTATCTATACCTTGTTGACTGTTGACTGTTAAACGTTAACTATTGACTGCCCCCGGGATCTTCATTTTAGGGTTAGATAGAGAGAATTATAAAGGGATAAATTCTGTCAAAATCCGAATATTTGCCGAAAATTAGGCTCCGCTGCTCTACTGCTCTGCCCCCCTCAGTCTAAATCGAAAATGAAACAGCTCTGCCGATCTTCGGGGGTAATGGGGGGAGCAACTGTTGACAGTCAACGGTTAAAACTCAACAGTGAACCAAACTATACAGGTTACATCTTCATTGGTTAACACTCAACAGTGAACCAAACTATACAGGTTACATCTTCATTAACGTCTTATTAACACGAAAAACCAATGATTCGTTACCGACAAAAGAAAATTAGCATTTTATTTGGCAGTCTCTTAATGGTTGGGGCATGGTGGTTACCGGTCCAAGCGAAACAGACCACTAATTTAATCTTAGAGAAAGCCGTTACCACTGACGATCCAACTATTCCGATTGAGGAGCTAGAGCTAATGCTCAAGCCTTTGACTAAGGATGAGCTGGATGGTGAAGCTGAGGCGTGGATGTTCTTGCTTAAAACTAAAGTTAAAGAACTTAGCGATGCTGAAATTGCTGTCAAGCGCAAAAATCGAGAGCTTCAACAAACTAAAGAAGCTGTTGATGCCCTAGAAGATGCCAAAGAGGCTCTTGAGGAAGCGACAGACACTAAGCAAAAAATAGAGACTGAGGGATCGCCGGAGGATCGCGTTAAAGCTTTAGAAGCTGCTAAAGATGCACAAGAAGCTCTCGAAAAAGCTCAGGAGTCAGTAGAAGAAGCAGTCAAAGAAGAGGAAAAGACCAAGCAAGATCAAACTTTGCAAGGGGCGATTGATAAAGCAGTTGAAGGTACTGAAACGGAGAAAGATAAAGCCAAAACCTCAAACGAGGATGTTGCTAAGGTTCAAGAGAAGATTGGAACAATTAGCAACAAAATCGTTACTGATGAACAAGAGCAGAAAAAGACTGGACAGGGAATTGACCAAGCCAAGCAAGACCTAGAAGAAGCGGTCGAGGCGAAGACCGAAGTTAAAAAGCAAGTGCTGGTCAACATGACCACACTGCGGGAGCAACGCACTGCTTTAAGCGATCGCTTTGAGGTGGTACTGGAAGAGCTGGAAACTAAAGGCGGTGATGTTGAGTTGTACGACAAATACATCGATGCCATCAGTGGGATTAAGGTAGACGTCACTGACACTGAAGGAACCTGGATTACCATCGTCGGCTGGCTCCAGTCTAAAGAAGGAGGTCTGCGCTGGGCGAATAACATTGGCAAATTTTTAGGAATTGTCGCTGGCTTTAGCATCCTCTCCCTGATTATAGGGAAAGTCCTCGAGAAATCTTTGTGGATGTTCCCGAATATGTCAGCTATGCTGCGTCAGTTCGTAGTTAGGATAACCCGCCAAGGATTATTTTTGGTGGGTCTTCTTTTAGGGATCACTGCCCTAGAGGTCAGTATTGGTCCACTGATGGCCATGATTGGAGCTGCTGGTTTTGTGGTAGCATTTGCGTTCCAAAATACCCTCGGTAACTTTGCCAATGGGTTAATGATCTTGCTCTATAAACCTTTTGACGTGGGCGATATGATTGAAGTAGCTGGGGTAAAAGGTACGGTTAAGGATGTCAACTTAGTTTGCACCACCATCAAGACTTATGAAAATAAAATCATTATCGTGCCAAACAACTCAATCTGGGGTAACGTTATTGAGAATGAAACCAGTAGCCCCGTCCGCGCTATGTTTCTCACGGTAAGGATCAGCTATAGCAATAGTATTACTCAAGCGATCCAAGTTCTTAAGGATATTGCCAACTCTCATCCTTTAGTATTAGAAGACCCTGCACCTTGGATTGACACTGGGGAATTGGCTGAATATGCTGTTAATATTTGGTTTATGGCCTATACTAAGAAAGAGGATTACTGGACAGCCTATTGTGACATCAGCCGAATTATAAAAGAAAGATTTGAAGAAGAGGGGATTGTGATCCCACTGCCTCAGCAGGAAATATACATCAGCGAAGTTATGGCTCAGCAAGACCTTCCCCGAGCAGGAAGTCATGGCCAGATAGCAAATCCAAAGCCCCATAGCTCTTTCCCCAATGGTAAGACAGCTTGAATCTGTAGACTTTTCTGTAGAATGCCTACTTTCGTATAGCAGCGGTCCAAAATCTATCTAATTAACACAACTGATCCCAAATCCGGGTGCAATACTCCAGTTTAATTAGCTTTTCATTGCCCAGAGTTTTGTAGAGACCTAGCATGCTAGGTCTCTACATTTGTGTAGCCGCAACAATTGGCTGGTCAGGGCAAGGAGGAAATCCCAACAGAGGTAGTAAACCGTCAACCTTGGCCTTTCGGCCACACGTGCGCGTTCAACCGTCAACCGTCAACAATCCTGATTGTAAGAGCAAAGAAATCTCAAGCTCGGGATCATTATATAGTAGTTGGAAATTCCTTAGAGTAGACCCAGCCAAGTCAACAAACCTTGACCAGTGAGCAACTCCAGTAACACGATACAAACTAAGGCAACCATGGCAAACCTGCCATTGATTTGCTCAGCATAGGGAGTCCAACCAAAAGCTGGTTCAGGTTGGTTAAAAGACTCCTGAGACGATTCACTAGAATTGGGTGTTTCAGAACTCATGACTGATCAGATCCTTCAGACTCCAAATTTTTTACCGATTCAATTAGCGATCGCACTTGTGATGTGCCTGCTGATGGAGAAAAGCTCAAGGGAAACTTACCTCTAACTAGCATTCGTAATCCCAGTGGTCCTAGGCTCGCCAAACCTTGGATATCTCGAAATGAGTTACCAACCACCTGCAAGCCAAACTTACGCTCATCAATCCAGCCTCCCTCTTTGACTAAATCAATTAGGACTTTGCGGTGGCGGATTGGACGACTATCATAGGTCTCAATGCCTTCAAGAATATCCTGTTTAATCTTACCGATTTGATCCATAGGAGCCACACCCATCGGGCAAACCGCATTACACATCATACAGCGGGTACAACCCCAGACTCCTTTTGTTCCTTCGTTATATTTCTCCAAACGATTTTCCGTGGTATTATCACGGGAATCTACCACCAGACGCTGTGCTTTAGCCAAGGCATGAGGACCGACAAAATCTCGATTAACTTCTTTGGCATTACACTCAGAATAACAGGCACCACACATGATACAATTACCTGCCTGAGCCAAATGCGATCGCTCTTCAGGACTCTGTAAAAATTCCCGTTCGGGAATCTTCCTAGCAGCAGTGCTGACGTAGGGATCAACAGCTTCTAAGTTATCCCAGAAGCTGCTCATCTCAACGACTAAATCCTTGATTACTGGCATATTACCCAGAGGTGCTATAGTAATCTCCGGGATTTTAGAGTCATCTGGCAGCTGTTGCTTGCCCAATTCATTGCCCACATTTTCCTTACAGGCCAAAGCCGAGCGACCATTGATTCGTATGCCACAGCTACCACAAATCGTGTTGCGACAATTTTTGCGAAAAGCTAAAGTACCATCTTGTTCCCACTTAATACGATTCAAGCATTCCAGAATCGTGTTTCCTTTCTGGACATCCAGCCTATAAGTCTGGAGTAGTGGCGCAGTGTTTTGAGTCTGTCGAATGATTTTAAAATCAACTTGCATAAAACTAAGCTCTTGAGTATTCCAACATATACAAGGATAATCGGTAAGGTTAAGGGATGATATGAGCAACAGGACTACTGTTGAGGTAAGTAGTTACTCTTGATAATTAGGCCATACTTGTTTGAGTAGTCCCTAGGGAAGCAATACCCCTCGCTAGTTGACTTCTGGTGTAAGAGTGCAATCCTATTGGTATGTTTCCTGGATTATTTTCATAGTTATCATCTTACTGCCCCTAAAGGCTTAGGCAGAGATTGTCTGATCTGTTATTATTGAAATACGTAAAGATTTAAACAAATGATCCAAAATATCTTGTCAACTGAGATAGATTTAACGATATATTTTTAATAGAGCCAAAGTTTGGCCATTAATGATCTTGACCACTCTGAAGTTTAAAGGATATCTCGTGAGATTATGCCAGAGATTTCAACTACTCCCCTAACTGGTAAAGCATTACTTCAAAAAGTAAAAGAGCTATCACACTTGCCTCGCCGAGAGACAGCCAAGCGTTGCGGCTATTACACTATAACTAAAACAGACCAGACCCGCGTCAATTTAACAGATTTTTATGATGCGGTTTTAGGAGCCAAGGGTGTTCCCCTGGATCCAGAAGGCACAAAAGATGGTCGGGGGCGTGAACCGACTTATCGTGTGAGTGTCCATAAGAATGGTCAAATTGTTATTGGTTCAACCTACACTCAGTCTATGGGATTAGAGCCTGGTGATGAGTTTGAAATTAAACTAGGCTACAAGCATATCCATCTTAAGCAGGTGGATGGCGATTCTGAAGCTGAATAGGTATCTACTCACAAAGCAAAGAAAACAGCCACTTGGTGTGTGTTCACGCTTCGCTCTCTTGGTGCGCATTCACGCTTCGCTTAAAAAAAAGCGTGGGGTCGCACTGCTTTGAAGTAATCCTTCTTACAGAAAATCCTGCGAGTTTGAAACCCCCGTCTCTAAGGGAGCGGGGATGAAAAACGACAGTTTGGGGCGAGCGACGCCTCCCCATGAAGATTCTTTGGGGACGTGAGCTTTGAAGAATTTATTGGCGACGTGATGGGTAAAGCCCCCGTGATTGATCCGGGGGATATAAGCTTGCTTGACGAATAAATTCGCAACGGATATTTTTTTATTCTGTTGTTGGTAATCCCTAAACTAGCGCTGTCCTATATAATAGGAAGTCAGACAACCAACTTGCCTGAATATAAGTAGACAACGTAAAAACCTGTTAAAAGAATGATACGTGCACCTCGGTTTCGTCTAACGATCTGGGAGTCTATGAAACGAATAAGGTAGATATTGTATTAAAGTTGATTGTCTGCCATTCTAAAAAAGGTACTGTGGGGCACACCATAACCTAGAGCTTAAATCCAAACCCTGGGGCAGATTTGGCCTCTACTTTGCTTTGTGAAAACCATGATAGGTGCGCTCTTACCATTAAGAATTAAATTCGCGTGATTGTCGCACCTGTAGAAACAAAAATCTTCTTTCTACTACCTGAGGAGTCGGTAAACCAGGCTATTATTAAGCAGCCCGATTTACTCTCTCGTTAGGCAACTTGCCATAGTAAAAAAGCAGCCACTTATGGTAGTGTAGTTGAGACCTTATAGTAATTTGATAGTAATTTGATAGCAATTTGCAAATCTCGCCAATGGCTATTCTTGATCAGGCAACTAATGGGTCGTTTGTGTCATTAATGACGTCAACTACTATTTTGAAGCTAGGAACTTTTTTCCTAGCTTGGGTAGTTTTGTGGCTGCCCCTAGCTCTCCCTATAGCTATGGTTTTAAAGTGGCGTCCAAATCAGCCTTTAGCACCAGGCCAAAAGTTACCACTACTCGCAGCACTTTACCTAATTGCTCCCCTAATTTTATGGGGAGCTTCTCAACTAGAGGGGGTGCCTTTCTCCGATTACGGATTGGATTGGAAATTAAGCGTTTTAGGGTCTTTAGGATTGGGACTAGGAGTAGGTATTTTCAGCTTAATCATAGTATTTACTGGGCAATTATCACTAGGCTGGGTGCGCTGGAATTCTGAAAATTGGCAGCGTTTGGTACCGATATTACTGCCAGTGATGTTATTAGGTCTGTGGATTGGGCTTACAGAAGAGTTAGTCTTTCGTGGCTTCTTAGTGAATCAACTAAAGCAGGACTATTCTATCGGGGTAGGAGCAGCCATCTCTAGTGGGGTTTTTGCCCTATTACACCTAGTTTGGGAACAAAAAGATACTATCCCTCAGTTACCAGGATTATGGCTAATGGGAATGGTATTAGTCCTAGCCCGTTGGGTGGATGGAGGCAGTCTGGGTTTAGCATGGGGACTACATGCTGGTTGGATTTGGGGTTTAACTTGCTTGGACTCAGCTGAATTAATTGCTTACACAGGCAGTGGACCAATATGGATAACGGGTTTGGGAGGAAAACCGTTAGCTGGGATAGTTGGTCTTCTTTGTTTATTGGGAGTTGGGGCTTTATTATTACTGATGTTGCCGAATCAGCTGGTCAACATTTGGTGACATCCCCTCAATTAACCTAGGGGAGCCCATGTATCCTCATAAGGGTAGGTTTTTAACAAAGACGTGAGGTGTGGGGTGTGGGGTGTGGGGTGTGGGGTGTGGGGGATAAGAAAGCGATGCAGCGCGGTCTTGGGGGAAACCCCCTGTTCCGAAGCTGCATCGCTAAAAATCATCATTGTCTTGATGCAAAGCGCGAGTGGGGGAAACCCCCTGTTCCGAAGCTGCACCGCTTTTTCGTTGTTTTCCTTTTCTTCTCCCTCTGGGTCGCCCCATGTTTGACCCTAATGAAAAAAACCTACCCCTGTGAGGCCCATGTATCCCGGCGCTAACAAGATCGGATATAGCGCGGGTCTTATCGCTGCCCCAGACCCCCTCGATTAGATAAAAATTTAAGCTGTTTTAAATTGGCTTTAAACCTCTCAACAGACTCCTATATCCGGCAGGCTGTCTTAGCAACTAATGACCAAAAAAAATACCGCCAGCTCATGTTAAACCAGCGATTATCCTATTGAAACAAGAGGCAAATTACTCACAACCATATCAGAGATTATGGTCGGATCTACCATTGACATCATCACGGGTTAAAACCGCATGAATTATTAGGTGCGCTTAACCCATTAAGCATAAAATTGACTACGGGTTGCACCTGTGGCTAGCCCACAACAAAAGGCATAAAACCCTATTGGCTTTAAGCCTTTCAAGGATTTTTTAGGTTTCAAAACCTTGTTATAATGGAAACCTATCACCAACTAAATCAGGAAATTATAGTTGGTGATAAATTACAGGTTCCTGTTAATCAGAGAAATCGGTCAACCTTACATGGAAGAACCAACTCCCACATAGGCACCATAGAAGAAAAGACCAACCACTACGAGGACACCAGTACCAGCGATAGTGGCAACTATCCATAAAGGAATTCTTCCCCCTCCAGACACAGCTTATACCTCCAATTTTAAATCAAGTTTTTTTTCTTACATGTAGTTAACGATAGAAGGCTTAATAACTAGTAATTTCGTTGAAAAGCCTCCCTCGTGGCTTAGATTTTGCGCAACTCCTATCAGGAGTAATCTTTGCCGGACTTCTTCCTGCTTCCGCGAACGGCAGCGATGCAGCAAGGGAACAGGGGGTTTCCCCCATGAGCGACTGCATCAAGACAATGTTGTAAAGGCTTGTTGAGCTAGCAGCACTTTTCCCTTAACTTAACTACTAGTGACAGGGCTACGAAATAGCGTTCATTCGTAGGTGCCATAACCTAAACAACTTAGGAAAAATGTCTATCGCGGTGCATCTTAGCTAGGAAATTAGCGATTAACCGGAAATTACCAGGGAATTAACTAAGAGTCTTTTCCAGTTTACATCCGAGCCGTCTCCAAGATGGGGATTTAGGCGAATCTGTTAAATCAGTTAATTAAAGAAATAACTGGAAAACAGAATACCAAGCACAAAAATCAGTAATAGACCTAAGTAAAGAGACGTCCGATTGAGTTCAACCGGCTGTCTATTGGGATTGGAATTCCGCTCCATAATTGCTTCTCCTATCGTTGAATAAATTGCATGGCTGCGATCGCGCCTAAGAAAAAGACTGAAGGAACGGCTAGGGTATGAACCGCTAACCATCTAACCGTGAAAATCGGATACGAAACTGGTTGATTGGGATTACTGCTAGTCATGATTGTCTGCCTTTATCTAAAAAACCTTATGGAGCAAATTCTTCAACTTGCTGTTTAGCATTGTAGCGGTCGGAAACGATTGGTAGTTCCATCCGCTCTTGAGTAAAGTATTCATTAGGACGGGGTGTGCCAAACGCATCGTAAGCCAGACCAGTGCTCACAAAAAGCCAACCAGCGATAAATAGGGCTGGGATAGTAACACTGTGAATCACCCAGTAACGAACGCTGGTAATAATGTCACCAAACGGACGTTCTCCAGTTGTACCTGCCATCGTAGATTCCTCCTACCAACAACCGTTTAAAATTCCATAACTATAATAGTTCTAAGTGCCGTTTTTTTCTACATCTTGGATGTTGAAAGATAAAACGAAACTGACTGGCATCGATCATAGGGATTTCCAAGCCCTAAGCTTCCTGGCTAGGCAGCTCATACTTGAGTAAAATCCCTTTCTGACCAATGACAAACCCCTGTTCTGGTGTTACAAAGACTATTTTGTAAAAATTCGAGGGAACATCCCTAAGATCCCGGTCTTTTTGCCAGGTTTTTCCACCATCAAAGCTACAAAGCAAATTACCGCTGCCACCTGCTACCCAAATTTCATTGGGTGTGCGATAGGCTAAGTCAAGTAATCCCAAGCTGTTGGAAAAATCTGGATAAATTGGTTCTTCCCACTCTTCTAGGTTTTCGGCAGTGCTAAATTGTACCTGACCACCCCGGGCCAAAATCCACAGACGACCATCGGGGGTAAACCCCATATTCTGGAGACGCTTGGAACTGTAACGATTATGCTGTAACCAAGCACTCTGACCTGGATCCCAAGTGGAGTAAAAGTTCCCTCTAGCAGACACAGCAACGTAACTACCATCTTCAGAGCGGGAAATATTACGGGTGACTCCGACCGCTTGTGCTACCTGTGCCTTCCAGGTTTTACCAGCATCCTTAGTCTGATAAATTGCGCCAACATCAGTGGTCATCTCTGCTGAGTTGGGTCCGAGAGCCAGGATTCTGTTGGGTGAACCTGGTAACTTTTCACTTAAGAGAATGCGAGACCAAGATTCACCCCCATCATTAGTATGAAGCATGATCGAGGGTTGACCAACAATCCACCCCTCATCACCAGCAAAGCTTACAGAGGAGAAGCGATAATTTTCATCTCCTAGATCCAAGCCTTTCTGTTGCCATGTATTACCCCCATCCTTAGTCTCAAAAATTGTGGCATAGCTACCCACAATCCATCCATGACTAAGATCCCCGGTAAAGCCAAGGTCTTGCATGGTCGCTTCTGTAGGTAAGGAAATAACCGCCCAAGGATTATAGCTTATGGATGAAGGAAATTTGCAGCTGACACAAATTAATGCCACCGCCAGTAATATTAAAATTTGTTTCAGCGTTTTCATCAAATATCTCATTATTTCCAGAACTTCTTGAGTATGGCAGCGTTCTCCGTAGGTTTTCAGACCCCACCAAGGGCGATGGCTTCTAGATCTAAGCTTTGGTGATGCCAGCAGTTGCTCACGTTCACGCATACAAGCCAACTGCCCTGATTTCAGTTCAAACCGTAAAGGCTCAGAAAAAACAAAAAGCCTAATCCTAAAGCGGCAAAAATTAAAAGGTTCTTTTGTGCTGGTGTCATGCGGTTAACACCGAAGCCATAGGTAAGATTCTCCTGAAATCCAGACGGGGCATTAACAGCACCAATATTAATAAACTGAATTTTCGGAGCGCTGCACACTGGACAGCGCCAATCATCTGGCAAATCCTTATATAATGTCCCTCCTGGAACATTGCGATTACTATCTCCCTTGGTCGGATCGTAAACATAGCCACAAGCACGGCATTCATAGCTGCTGGGTGCCTGTTCAGCTAGGGTTTGCTCTGGGGCTCGTTCAGTCATTCCTCTGTAAGCTTAAGCAGCAAATCTTAATAACTATGTTAAAAAATATTATCACACACTAAGTGTCAGATTTTCTTAACTTTCGATTTAAGCTCAGGAGTTTCTCCGAGATGCCTGACCCGATTTTTGATCAACCCTTGAAAGAGTAGGGTCTTCTAGGGAGAGGGAGTACAATCAACTACGAGCAACCTTGAAGTCTATGGTAGTCATTGGCTTTTGAGAACCAACCACTGACCCCTGAGGACCGTTCAAAAGGGCAGACCACCTATAATAAAGTTTGTAAAGAAGTACTAACGCCAGTTTTTACCTGGCACTGACCAATTGTGTTTGTTCTTAGCGGTTACGAGTATCTCTTAGGCTTCATACTAGCTTGCAGCTTAGTTCCCTTACTAGCCCTGTCGGCTTCCAAGCTTTTGCGACCTAGCCATCGGGAGCCAGAGCGGCGCACCACCTATGAATCTGGTATGGAACCAGTGGGGGGTGCTTGGATTCAGTTCAACATTCGTTACTATATGTTCGCCCTGGTGTTCGTGATTTTCGATGTTGAAACTGTATTCCTCTATCCCTGGGCTGTCGCCTTCAATCGCCTGGGATTACTGGCATTTGTGGAAGCCCTAATTTTTATTGCAATTCTTGTGGTTGCTCTGGTTTACGCTTGGCGCAAAGGAGCCTTGGAATGGTCATGAAATCTAATGTTACAAAAGATAGTGCTGCTATAGAACAGCAGCAAACAAACAAAATTCTTAACCCGATTGAGCGAACCCAAATCACTCAAGACCTATCGGAAAATGTAATCTTAACTACAGTAGACGACCTTTACAACTGGGCGCGGCTTTCCAGCCTCTGGCCGATGTTGTATGGTACCGCTTGTTGCTTCATTGAATTTGCGGCAATGATTGGGTCGCGGTTTGACTTTGACCGTTTTGGTTTGGTTCCTCGTTCTAGCCCCAGACAAGCGGATTTAATTATCACAGCGGGTACCATAACCATGAAAATGGGACCAGCACTGGTTCGTCTTTATGAGCAGATGCCAGAGCCGAAGTACGTGATTGCCATGGGAGCTTGTACTATCACTGGCGGCATGTTTAGCGTTGATTCTCCAACAGCAGTGCGTGGTGTGGATAAATTGATTCCAGTGGATGTCTATATACCTGGGTGTCCCCCTCGTCCAGAAGCAATCATGGATGCTATTGTCAAGCTTCGCAAAAAGGTGGCTAACGAGTCGATTCAGGAGCGTGGTCAGCTCAAGCAAACCCACCGTTACTACAGCACCACTCACAACATGAAAGTGGTACCAGAGATTTTGACCGGTAAGTACCTGCAATCTGACGAGCGCTATACTCCCCCCAAAGAGTTGACCGAGGGGATGGGAATGGCAGTACCACCAGCACTCAAATCCTATCAAAAGCAGGAGGTAGAGCGTGGCTGAAGAGTCAAAACCCGTAGAGCAAACCACACAATCCTCTGAGATAGTTGAAGCGGGAAAAGTCTCGGGATGGCTCAAGGAAAACGGTTTTGAGCATGAGTTCATGGAGTTGGATCACCTAGGCGTTGAGGTACTCAAAGTTGAAGCAGATGTCTTGCTTCCCATTGCTACTGCTCTGTATGCCTATGGGTTTAACTACCTCCAATGTCAAGGAGGCTATGATTTTGGTCCTGGGGCAGACTTGGTGAGCTTTTACCACTTGATTAAAGTGAGTGATAATACTGATCAGCCTGAGGAAGTGCGTGTAAAAGTATTCCTACCGCGAGATAATCCTAAGGTTCCCTCGGTGTACTGGATTTGGAAAGCTGCTGATTGGCAGGAGCGGGAAACCTACGATATGTTCGGTATAGTTTTTGAAGGGCACCCTAACCTGAAGCGGATTTTGATGCCAGAAGATTGGGTGGGTTGGCCTTTGCGGAAGGATTATATATCACCGGACTTCTACGAATTACAGGATGCTTATTGATTAGCTGTCCGGCAAAATTCATCCCACACCTAATGCGCAGCATAGGTGTGGGATGAATTTTGCACAGAGTATGTATGGAATTGCTATAATATATCTACTGATAAACAAAGCCGTTCACGTAGCGTGGCCTACGGCCTTAAATGCTGGTTTGTCAGCTATTTACTAGGGAAAAAATCGAATTTTTGTATTGTTCCGGCACGGAGGGGCATCCCGGAGACGAAACCTTAGAATAGTGGAGCCTTAATCATAAAGTTTTAACCAAAGGTGCGCTTTCCGTTGGCGAATTAAATTCGCCACGGGTCGCACCTCTTTTATGCATAGCCTGCTAACCATTTTGGCTCCACTATTCTTGCGGTAACTTCTGACCGTGTCGTTAATAAAGCTCGCCGTTCGCGTAGCGTGGCCAAAGGCCTTGTATCCGTTTGCGCAGCGTCGGCGAAAGCCGATACCGTTGGGTGGAGTTGGCAAGAAGCCTAAACTGACTCTTTGAGTTCAGTGTAGGAGTATGTCACTTATGGGTTTGTGATCGTTTCCGATACTTTTTAGCTACCAAAGTCTACCAAGATAGACGTTGGTCCGCCAATGCAAGATGCTTTAACATCCAGGGGGTATCTCCGCGCTTCTCTGACGGAATATCCCGCGAGCGCCATAAAAATGTCAACAAAGTTGGTTCCACCGGGATAGAGAGCGCAACTATTAAACCCTTGGTTTTCGGCTTTAATTTAAGTTACATAATAATCCCTGTCGGTGTTCCCCTAACTTAAGTTTAACAAATAATAAGAGTTTTTGGTAGACTCTGCGACATTTTCTTGTGCTGTTCACTAACATCCCTTAAGTATACCAAATAGTTTGAGATATTGATAGACTATGTGACACTTTTTATAACTGTATACAAACCCTGATGCGATCGCAAACTCAACATCGCACTTTCCTCACTCCCTAAGAGGGCTGATGGGTTATAGTCAAATCAACTTACTTAGGATTCTCGATGACCTGATCAGCTTTTAGCTTCCAGGAAAAAAAGCCCCAAATCTGCAAGCGTGATCGACCACCCATGGCCTACCGCCAAGTGTGAGTGTGGGATTTTTGCACAAAGTCTTTGACACAAAACCGGCAAGATGCCTTATATTATATTGACTGACAAGCAAGGTCGAAAATGCTGCTTGTTGGTGAAATGCTTCACGTATTTGGATGCATCAGTTACCTTAAATCTTTGTCGTTGCTCGTAACTTTGCTCTAAATATCTTTCATTCTGATTACTTTTCAAATATAGCTTAGGCACAAAGATGGTGCCAGTTTTGAATAGATAAACAAAGAGCGCATTTTCCACCATGAAATAGCCCTGGTTAGATATACTTATGCATTGGTTAAATGAGCTAGGTTTTTATTTTTGTCTGATCAGGTACAAGAGCTGAGTATACTTAGATACTGCACCAAGTTAAAATTTTACCTGTAAAACTAGGGAACAGGGAACGGGAAACAGGTAAAAGTGATAATATTTGACTATTTAAGTACTGAAATTGATTGTTATCACTGCCGTTATTAAGTTTTTTGTAGTTGTGCAATATTTCATTATATAGTGTTTTGGTAATTCAATAAACACTATATAATTTGGAAAATCCCTTGTCAACAAGCACAATAAGCCATGGTTAATTAAGAAATATTACCGATTACCTAACAAGATCAAAGATTTATTTATTCTAAATTGCTGTCCGCCTCAGGAGAATAGTATATTAATCCAGGTGAATAAAATTAATGTACTGCTTGGATTTAAGAGATGGTTTATACATCAGACCAACCGCAACAAAGCTTAAGTACTCAAACAGCGCGTAATTTAGCGACGACGACTAAAACAGCGCCCCAAATGCGGGGGAAGACCCCACGTTTACTCCTCAAGCTTCTACCTTGGGTTGAGGTTTCTGGTGGTACTTACCGGGTGAACCGCCGAGATATCAGAGTTACAGAAGAGATGCCCACGAACGATGATGGGGAAAAGAACATTGAAATATTAAGTGGTCACGAAGGCGAACCCACCATAACCCAAACCTTTGTTGACTACGATGATGCACCTCCGGAGTATCCCCTGAGTATTGTCCAGACAATCTTGAAGGTTCATACCCGAGTCGGTGATCTCTACAGCAATGCCACGGATCAGGTGCGAGAGCAGTTGCGCCTCACCGTTGAAGGATTGATGGAACGTAAGGAAAAGGACATTATTAACCATGATGGTGATGGTGATCCCGACAAAGCCTATGGCTTACTCCATGCCGCAGATCCATCTATGCGCATCTCCACTCGTACTGGGCCACCCACACCGGATGACTTTGATGAACTATTGGCAAAGGTCTGGAAACAGCCAGCATTTTTCTTAGCTCACCCCCAAGCGATCGCTGCCTTTGGTCGAGAATGTACGCTTCGGGGTGTTCCTCCTGCAACCGTTCAACTATTTGGTTCACCCTATATCACCTGGCGAGGGGTTCCGGTAGTTCCCAGTAATAAGTTGAAGGTAAACGAGGGCAAAACCAATATTCTGCTGATGCGAGTTGGCGAAGCCGCCCAAGGGGTGGTGGGTCTACACAAAACTGGCGTGTCTGGAGAACAAGTGCCGGGCGTGTCCGTGCGCTTAATGGGGATCAATGACCAGGGGATTGCCACTTACCTGATTACTACCTATTTTTCCGTAGCCTGCCTTGTGCCCGACGCCCTGGGCGTTCTGGAGAACGTAGATATTACGACCTACCATAATTATGACTGAACAACAAGGTTTAAATCTTTCCCCATCGCCTCAGAACAGTCAACCCCTTGAAAGTTCTTTCGGAGGGGATCTATCCGATCCCCAAATGTTAGATCAAATATTGAATCAGCTCTTGGCCCAGCTACCCGAACCGCTAACCTCACCACAGGCAATGGCTGGCATGATACCACAGATGTTGACTCGACAGGGTTTAAGTCAACCCGTAGCGGCTGCTCAATCCCAATCCAGCAGCCAGAGTCCCAAGCAACCGGAGGCTCAACCCCAGCAGACCACTAGTGGGCAAAGTTCAGAGCAATTGCTGTCTGATGCCCAACAGCAGCTGTCCAGCCTACAGGGTCTAGGCCAAATAATAGACCCAATCATCTCTGAGGCTCAACAACTTATGTCTGGTCTGGAGAGCCTAGACCTATTGGGAGCTGAAGCTCAACAGCAGCTGTCCAGCGGGTCAACCCCAGACCAGATGGCTGGAACTAGTCAGCAATCTCCTGATTTCCAGGGAAAAACACCCACATCTGCCCCATTAACGTCAGTGCCTCAGGGGGATACCTCTGGCTCTGCCTTAATGCCTAAGATCTCCTCAGCACAAACCCCCAACTTGTCTCCGACTCAAACCAGTGAGGCAGCAACCAAAAGCAGAACTGCACCCAGCACTGCTACCGAAGCCAATCGGCCAGGGCGTCAAGTACCCAGTCAATCTCCAAGCAGTGAAAATGGCATGACAGGGATGGGGGATCTCAGCCTCAGCGAGTTCCTACCCGACTCAGCCGAATTACAGCGTCTGTTTGAGCAAGGCATGGCAGCCGTTCTGCCAACCAAACCTGCTCTTCCAGCTTCCCCTCAATTTGGCTCAGACCAGATGGGAGCAGCAGGATCTACCAATACAGTATTGCAGAACCCTGAACAGGTAGGATCGGAGGTTGAACCAAAAGCTAAAACGGTGTTAAACCCCGAACAACCTGGTGCAGTAGGCCAACAATCCTCTCCTGATATCCAGGGGAAAACACCGGCTTCTTCCCAACCTGCATCTTTGTTTGATGGAAGTTCCCCCGATTTTTACTTTTTACCGAATCTATCTTCAACCATGAGCTCTGATGCTTCTACGCTACCGGATGGGTCAGCAGCAGGTAGCAACATGGTGGCTCCCGAACAAATTGGAAGGGCAATAGAAACCCAAAGCCGTGAGCTACAAGGTCAAGGGGAAGGGGAAATCCAAAACCTCAAACAACTTGGGGGACCGAGCACGAGCGAGGCTCTACCTCAGGTTGAGATGCTACCCGGTGCCGAGTTCCTGAGCATTTTAGAAGAAGGGGTTGGTCGCATTCCTCTGAGTGAAGCAGATCTGCATCAGTCTCTAACCGAACCTCCAGCAGCGGTGCCCCTGCCCCCTGGAAGCACACCTAAGTTTTACTTTTTGCCAGACTCAAAACCGGCGGAGTCAAGCTCATCCAAGCCTTCCACTGATCAGCAAACCTCGCAACTGCCCCAGGATGGCTTTGATGTGGAAGCGGTAAGGCGAGACTTCCCAATTCTGCACCAGCAGGTTCATGGCAAGCCACTGATCTGGATGGATAATGCGGCCACCAGTCAAAAACCCCAGAGCGTGATCGATACTCTATCCCAGTTCTACGAGCAGGATAATTCCAATGTACACCGAGGGGCTCATACCCTAGCGGCGCGCTCTACCAATGCCTACGAAGACGCTCGGGAAAAAATTCAACGGTTTCTGGGCGCAAGTTTAGCCAAGGAAATTGTCTTTGTACGGGGTACGACCGAAGGGATTAATCTGGTGGCGCAAGCCTATGGTCGCAAGCATGTTAAAGCTGGGGATGAGATTTTGCTCACTACTTTAGAGCACCACTCTAACATTGTGCCCTGGCAGATGCTAGCCCAAGAGAAAGGAGCTGTGTTAAAGGTTGCTCCTATTAGTGATCAAGGGGAAATCCTACTGGAGGAATATCAAAAACTGCTCAGCGATCGCACCCGTATCGTTGCCCTGAGTCATGTTTCCAATGTGTTGGGAACAGTGCTGCCCATCAAAACTATGGCAGCTATGGCTCATCGCCATGGTGCTACGGTGGTGGTCGATGGGGCTCAATCGGTTCCCCATTTCCGAACCAATGTTCAAGACCTCGGGGCTGACTTTTATGTTTTCTCCGGTCACAAGCTCTTTGGCCCCACTGGTATTGGTGCTCTATATGGCAAGGCAGCTTTACTCAAAGAGATGCCCCCCTGGCAAGGTGGTGGCAACATGATTGAGTCTGTTTCCTTTGAAAAAACCACCTTTAACGACATTCCAGCTAAATTTGAAGCAGGTACCGGCAACCTGGCGGCAGCCGTAGGTTTAGGGGCAGCCATTGACTATCTCAATCAAATTGGTTTTGAAGCAGCGGCTAAACATGAAGAAGCATTGATGGCCTATGCCACAGCGGCAATGGCTGCTATTCCAGGATTGCGCCAGATTGGTACAGCGCCGGGTAAGGTCAGTACGTTGTCCTTTACCCTTAAGAATATTTCTTCAGAGGATATGGGGAAATTCTTGGATAGTGAAGGCATTGCCGTACGTGCTGGACATCATTGCGCCCAACCCACCCTGAAACGGTTTGGGTTGACTAGCACTGTGCGCCCATCCTTAGCGTTTTACAACACCTTTGGAGAAGTAGATAAGCTGATTGCAGCAATTAAAAAGGCCAAACACCAGCTATCGTAAAACTCAGTCTAAATATCATAATCAGGGTAAACGCATCTTGTCAATAAACTGGGAGTATTTTTCAATAAACCAGGCTTTATTGCGCTTGTTGACAAGGAATTTTATACATAAGATAGTGTTTATTTAATTTTAAAAACACTATATATATCAATCGTGCCAATTAGATGCGTTTACCGCTAGACCCTAATCGTTTAAGAGAACCGATTCTATGGTTTACACATCGGAGCAGCCACAACAGAGTTTAAGTGTTCGGGCCGCCAAGAAACTAGCCTGTACCACCAAATCCCCGCTGCAAATGCGGGCAATTTCACCACGCTGGTTGCTCCAGCTATTGCCTTGGGTTGAAGTTTCAGGGGGGACTTACCGTGTCAACCGACGGGATGTCAGGATTTCAGAGGGTTTTTCCGCAAACGATGACGGAGAAAAGAACATTGACATCTTAAGTTGTCACGAAGGGGAACCCACCCTCACCCAAACCTTTGTTGACTATGACGATGATCCGCCGGAATATCCCTTAAGGGTGGCTCAAACAATTGTGCGGGTGCATACCCGGGTCAGTGACCTCTACAGCAATGCCAGAGATCAGTTGCAAGAGCAGTTGCGCTTGACTATTGAAGGGCTAAGGGAGCGCAAGGAATGGGAAATTGTCAATAACGATGGCAATGGTGATCCAGACCGAGCCTTTGGGTTACTCCACAGGGCGGATCCTTCCATGCGACTCTCAACACGCACAGGTCCCCCCACCCCAGATGATTTCGATGAACTCCTGGCTAAGGTGTGGAAACAACCTGCTTTTTTCTTGGCTCACCCCAAGGCGATCGCCGCCTTTGGTCGGGAATGCACTCGTCGTGGGGTTCCCCCAGCCACAGTGAACCTGTTTGGATCGCCCTTTATCACCTGGCGTGGAGTTCCCATTATTGCCAGTAACAAACTTGCCGTGGATGCCAAAGGCAAATCCAATATTCTGCTGATGCGCGTGGGTGAAGCGCAGCAAGGAGTGGTAGGGCTACGTAAAACAGGTTTGATTGGCGAACATGAAGAGATTCCAGGTGTGTCCGTACGGTTGATGGGCATTGACCAGAAGGCGATCGCCTCCTACCTCGTCACCCTTTACTTTTCCGCCGCCGTGCTGGTTCCCGATGCTTTGGGGGTACTAGAAAATGTAGATATTGGTTGCTACTATGATTAGGTGTTAGGTGTTAGGGAAATTCCCTTGTGTTCTGCAACGTTTTCTGGTATTATTATTTTATAATTAGATAGATATCTTCGAACTTAAGGTGGGACGCTTTATATAGCAAGGGCTTCAGCTTTTGGACAATTGAGCTATGCTTGGTCGGAATTTTGTCCCGGTTTACAACAGCTGCTCAATATTTTCGTAGAGCTTGGCGATCGCACAAGAAAAGCCAATGCTGGTAAACTTGATTGTGTCTCCGGCTCGATAGATCTGGGGAACCCACAGATTGTTTGACTTACGCTGGAATTGCTCCACTAGAATTTGTTTTTGGTGGATTAGCACATACTCCTCAAATTCTGCGATTGTCTTGTAGTCGGCAAATTTCTCACCTCGATCAAATGCTTCGGTGGAGTCTGATAACACTTCAATAATCAGTTTGGGGTGCATAATAAAGTCTTCATTGGAGTAGCGATCCCTGTCGTCACAGGTTACAGCTAAATCGGGGTAATAGAAGAGATTTAAGGAGGGCAAGCGAAGCTTCATGTCAGTTGCATAAGAGATGCAACCTTTACCGCGTAAATGATTTACTAGTAAAGCCGAGAGATTTCCTGTGATAATGACATGGGCTTTACTCGCACCTGCCATAGCAACAATTTGACCCTGAAGATATTCATGCTTGATGGGACTAACCCGTTCAATTTCCAAGTACTCTTCCGGTGTAAAGTAGCTATGGCTTTTGCTAATTGTCATGAGGGAATAGGGAATAGGGAATAGGGAATAGGGAATAGGGAATAGGGAATAGGGAATAGGGAAGCGTTTATCGTTGCTGCTTCGATGTAAATGGTAAGGTAGACAAGGGAGATGGGGATAGTGAGAAAAAAATCTATTCCACACTCCCCTAACTCTTTCTAAATGGAGCGATCGCTTCCCTTGTGTTTTGAACGTTTTTTGCTATTCTTATCTAATAATGCGATAGGTGTACGCCTATAAATGCAATTTGTCTCCCTTGATTTAGGGGCGGGTTCAACCGAAATTTGGCAACCACACGATAATTGAGCTAAACCCGCCCCACCGGTATCACCGGGGCGGGTTTACCGAATTGATTTGTAAATGTGTCTGCCCAATACTGCATTCTCAATTATTAATTCTCAATTCTCAATTCTCAATTCTCAATTCTCAATTCTACATTCCTCAGGGTAATTGGCATAGTTTCCGGAGCAGGAATAACCCTACCAATCAAGGAGCTTTGCTTGTGGCCAAATGTTTTCAACTTCTTGATACATTCATCAACGTTTTCAGCTGGAATAGCAGCCAGGAGTCCACCAGAGGTTTGAGGGTCAAATAACAACTGGTATTTGGCTAAATCACTAGCCTGGGTAGCATTATTGATGTAGATGGCTAGTCGTAAATTTTGAGGGTGTAGGGAACTGGTAATTCCTGCTTGCACGGTTTCTATGGCTCCTGGCAAAATCGGTATGGCATCTAAGTCTAATTCAACTCCCACTTGGGAGGCTTTTACCATCTCGAACAGGTGTCCGAACAGCCCAAATCCAGTAATGTCAGTGCAGGCTGTTGCGCCGGATTCAAGAAGGACTTGGGCAGCAGTTTGATTGGAGAGCAACATGGATTCAAGGGCCTGCTCAATCCAGCGACCTTTAGCTTGGTAGCGCATATCAGCTGCAAACAGTGTTCCTGTACCAATAGCTTTGGTTAGAATCAACACTTGCCCAGGTTTCATCCCACTTTTGCGCAAAAGTTGCTCGGGATGAACTAGCCCGTTGCAGGACAGACCAAAGGCTAATTCCGCGCCTTCAGTGGTATGACCACCAATTAAGGGACTCTGACAGTCTTGGAGGATTTTATTGGCTCCCGACATCAATTGATAGAGGGTTTCCTCGATCTTTTCGTCTGTCCCGTAGGGAATGGTGACGATGGCTAAGGCACTTTGAGGGGTTGCTCCCATGGCAAAAATGTCACTCAAACAGTGATTGCTGGCAACTTGACCGAAGATATAGGGGTCATCGATCAAGCTACGAAAATAATCGACTGTCTGTACCAGCAGTTGACCGGCTGGCACTTGCAAAACAGCTGCGTCATCTGGGTCCCCCAATCCAATCATAATATCGGCTCCTCCCATGATCGGCAGCCGTTTGATCACCTTTTCTAGGATTGTACTACCCACCTTTGAACCACAGCCTGCACAGTGCATTTTGGGTTTGCTAATCGGTGATGGCAACAGGGAACTGGAGAGATTGTCTTCTTGTCTTTTGGACTCTTGATCTCCCCTACTGCTTGGTTCTTCCGCTTCCATTGACGGTAAATCGTCAAACTTATCCATGAATTTGCGGTCAATTTGGTCTTTCCATAGCCACAGCAGCGGTGAGCGCCACTCCAAAAATGACCAAGAAGCGATCGCTTGTTTGTCCCCCGTGCCAATTAAACTTAAATATCGAGCCTGGGGATGGTAAGGGAGCAGTTTTTGGCCTAAGACAATCCGTCGCAGGTTTTCAAATAATGGTTTTCCCTGACGAACAGCAAATACCCCAGCTTTAGGCCGCTGGTAGTTTTGCATGGTGGCAATATCTCCAGTAGCAAAGACATGGGGATGGGAAATCGACTGTAAGGTATCGGCAACGAGAATGAACCCGCGCTCATCAGTGGCTAGTCCTGAGGCTTTAATCCAACTGGGAGCCGAGGCTTGAGTCACCCAAAAGACATGGTGGCATTCAACTTTTAAGCCAGAGTCACAGATCACCTTGAGGGGTTGGGATTGATCGGCATCAGCAGATATTTGACTCACTTCTTCCCTTAAATGGATTCTAATTCCTCGTTGGAATAAAATTTTTTCTAAGTGACCCCGGACCCAACGATTGTGCTGGGGTAACAGTTGAGTACCTCGATGGAATAAATGAATTTGTAACTTCTCCGTCGGTTGACCAGCATCGGTTAAAATTTGATGCAATTTTGCTTGCATGTTCAGGGCCAGTTCTACTCCACCAGCTCCACCCCCAACAATACCCAAGGTGAGAGGGCCCATGGGATTGTGTTCCACCTGGGCAGCGATTTGCTCCCAGGCTGCCAAAAACAGGGGAACCGGTTTTGCAGGAATCGCATACTTAGCTGCACCAGGTGTTCCAACCCTTGCTGGCGTACTGCCAATATCAATGGATAAATAATCAAAGGCAACAGGGGGATGATTGGCACAAATTACTTTCTTTTCAGTTAACTCCAGACCAATCGCTTGGTCTAAATATAACTGGGCTTTGGAAAACACCGCCAGACGACGCAAGTCGATGTGAGCTTCATCGTAGGTGTAAAAACCGGCAACATGACCTGGTAGCATTCCCGAATAGGGGGTGTGGGCATTGTCGGTAATCAGGGTTATACGGACACCAGGCAGAGGTTTCATGGCAAACTTTTTGAGAGCGATCGCATGGCTGTGACCACCACCAACTAAGACTAAATCTGTGGTGATCGGTTGAGGAGCTGGCTGCATGAGACCCGTTGAAAAAATTGAAAAAGCTGTCTTCAGTTTATCTAATTTTGCTTCAATAAAACCCACATCCCAGACTTGACAGTGTCATAGGTAATAATCAGGCTTTATCTGTGGCTGATCAAACATCGATAGCGCCAAATTCACTATTTATAGGTAAAAAAAATCGCCAAGCTACACAGAATTATTAGCGTATTACTTTAATACTACAACTTGATCGGCGAAATCTGGGATAAAAAAATTAAATTTTTACCTTAGCCAAAGTATAATCTTCACAGTTTGATGATCAAGGAAGAAAACAATGAACAAAAAAATCTTACTAGGTTTTCTTTTAGTCCTATTACTACCGGTTACTGCCTGTGCCCCTAGCTCCGATTCTACATCCTCGTCTGGAAATGGGGCTCAGGTTCAATCTTTTACCACTGGAGCAATCCCCGATCAAGATCCTGAAAAGTTACAGCGACTCTACGGCAAGCTTGCAGCTTACCTAGAAGCGGAGTTAAAGGTTCCGGTAGAATACAAGCCCGTGATTGACTATGCAGCAGCGGTAACAGCTTTTCGGGTGGGGGACTTGGATCTGGTCTGGTTTGGTGGACTGACTGGGGTTCAAGCACGGTTACAGGTAGAAGAGGCTGAAGCGATCGCTCAACGGGATATTGATGCTGAATTTCACACCGTTTTTATCGCCAATAAAAGCAGCGGGCTCAAACCCATTAAGGATATTAAAGATTTAAAAGTTTTGAAAGGTCATACCTTAACTTTTGGCAGTGAGTCATCTACCTCTGGACGCTTGATGCCCCAGTATTTTCTCGAACAAGCAGGGGTAACCTTAGACGATTTTAAAGGTGAAGTTGGGTTTTCAAAATCCCACGATGCCACCATTCAATTGGTTGAGGCAGGGAGCTACAAGGTAGGAGCCTTGAACGAACAGGTCTGGAAGAGTCGCGTTGCAGCTGGAAATGTGGACTTAAAAAAAGTAGAGTTGATTTGGCGAACTCCAGCTTACTATGATTATCACTGGGTGATTAATCCTAAAGTCAAAGAACGCTACGGGGATGATTTTGTCGAGCGGGTTCAAGCCGCCTTATTAAAGCTAGATCCTAATGTTCCGGAGCAAAAAGAAATTCTTGACTTATTTGGAGCTACTAAATTTATTTCTACAAAAAATGACAACTATGCCCAAATTGAGAAAATTGGACGGAAAATTGGCAAGATTAAGTAAATAAGCTGATCTACATTTAAATTGGCTATTCCCCGTTCCTTTATCCGCTGTTCCCTGTTACCTTTGAGCAATTTAGGTGGCGTTGCGTCAGTCTTCGAATGAATAGGAGTAGGGTGGGCATCCTGCCAGCCAGAAAAGATCGCCGAACAGGCAAGATGCCCATTCCACAGGTGCGACCCGTGGCGAATTTAATAATTAGATGCGGAAAGCGCACCTAAAAACTTTTAAAATCATTCCAATATTAAGCAACGCCAAATGCTGAAGAGCTTATCACTAATCACCAATGACTAAAATTCCTATCTTTGAACTCAAACAGGTATCCCAGCAATTTGGCCAGTTTCGGGCATTGACTAACCTTAACCTCAAGATTTATCCTGGGGAACGAGTTGCCCTAGTGGGGGCGAGTGGTGCAGGTAAAAGTACCTTGATGCGCCTGCTCAATGGCATCTTACTCCCCAGCGAAGGAGAAGTCTGGGTCTTAGGTCGTAATCTAGCTAGAATCTCCCCGCGCCAATTGCGTCAGGTGCAGCGTCGCCTTGGCACCGTTTACCAACAGTTCAATCTAGTCAATAACCTCCGGGTGATTCATAACGTTAATGCCGGTCATTTAGGACGCTGGTCATTGATGAAAGCTCTTATTTCTTTATTGTTTCCCCAAGAGGTAGACACTGCTCTCAAGGCTTTAGCTCAGGTAGGAATTCCCGAAAAGCTTTATGCACCAACCGAGGAACTGTCTGGAGGACAGCAACAAAGGGTTGCCTTAGCTAGAGTGCTGGTGCAAAATCCTGACGTGATTCTTGCTGATGAACCGATTTCTAACCTGGACAGGCAAATGAGTCGGGAAATTATGGATTTGCTAAAGGAGATAAGTGAAACCGGGGGAAAGACATTAGTAACTAGTCTGCATTCTATCGAATTCGCCTGCAGTCATTGCGATCGCTTGGTGGGATTGCAACGGGGAAAGATTGTCTTTGATGTTCCTCCAGGGGTTTTGTCTCAGAGCATGATCGACAAATTATATGCTACAGAGACTGATCTGATGAATGTATAGTTTGAAATTTTTAGGAACCTTTCCGTCTCAAATCCTATAGCACTTGGAGTAAATATTAAAACACATTAGAGGTCTATAAATCATCTTTAATCGACTCAACTGAATCAAACTAAACGTTCCAAAAATGATGATTTAAACTTGAATTTTATCAACGATATTACCGTGACCAAAGTAGTTCTATTAATTTTCTAAATTTTGACTACAGTAAAGCTAAGTTATTACATATTTACACTACCATTTATTTCGTTTGTTTCGTCTATTAACCTCTAGTTTTAGGGTGTTATGGTATTCTATAAATTTCTATTTGTGTTCCCTGTTACCCGTTTGATTTTCCCTGTTACTTTATCCACTGTTCCCTTGAAACCAAAATACTATTAAACTAATATACTTCCGTTGCAATAACTTAGATGACTCAAAGTTTATCTCGTCCACCATTACTGAATCGCAGCCTGCTGTGGGGAATTTGTTTTGTCATTTTTATCGGGATGGCGGTTGTTAAAGCTGGTATCTTTGAGCAAGATCTTGTTAATGTGGGAGGATTTTACCAACTATTGCGATTCTTGCGGGCGAGTTGGCACCCCGAAGTGAGTCCTGAGTTTCTGCAGCTGACCCTGAAGGCTACCCTCACGACCCTAGCTTATGCCGCCTGCGGCACTTTTCTGAGTATCTTGCTCGGCGTGGTGGCAGGAGTTATCACCTCCCAGGTTTGGTGGTTGACAGTCTTGCCTCACTGGACTCTGCGACAACCCATCTGGCTGGGAATTCGGGGACTGCTGGCCTTCCCCAGAGCAATTCATGAGATGATCTGGGGCATTTTTTTTGTCAGTATCTGGGGTTTAGATCCTCTGGCGGCCATTATGGCCATCGCCATTCCCTATGGGGCAATAGTCGCGAAGGTCTTCTCAGAAATTCTGGATGAAACGCCCCGGGGTGCTTTGATGGCATTACTCAGTAGTGGCGTGTCCCCCTTGATGGCCTTTCTTTACAGTATCATTCCGCAAGCCTTTTCAAATCTCCTGTCCTACACCCTCTATCGCTTTGAGTGTTCCATTCGTTCAGCTACTGTACTGGGGCTGGTTGGGGCTGGTGGGTTGGGCTATGAGATCTTGCTGAGTTTACAGTCTCTGCGTTACGAACAACTATGGACATTTTTCTATGCCCTAGTTTTATTAAGCGCTGGGATTGACATCAGTAGTGTCATCTTGCGCCGCCGGATTAATTTGAGAGTAGTTTTAATTTTATTGGCTTTGTGCTGTTTGGGGTTTTTGTATGTCAGTCCTGATGTGAGCAAGTTTTGGTCTCCCCGAACTCAAAAACTCTTGGGTGACATTGCCCAAGCATCATTTCCCCTCGATTTTAAGGCTGTGCCCTTGTCGCAGCTGTGGAAGTTATCACTACAAACTCTAGTTATGTCTGTCCTGGCGAGTGCTGGTTCTGGTCTTGTAGGGATTGTTCTGTCTTTTCCAGCAGCCCATAATTTTTTGCTACCAGGGGGATTGCTCAATCCCAGTCCAAAAGCTTCGCGATTAGCTGCCTTACAAGGCTGGTCTATCCTAGTATTCACCAGGATCATACTAATGTTTGGCAGAGCTATTCCTGCCCCAATTTGGGCATTAGTGGTGATGTTTGTCATGTTTCCGGGAGTTTTACCTGGTGCGATCGCCCTAGGATTGCATAATCTAGGCATCCTTGGCAGGTTGATGGCAGAAATAAATGAAAATTTGGAAAAGCCTCCCTTAGAAGCCTTAAAAGCACAAGGAACTCCAGGAGCACTCTTGTTTCTCTATGGGATATTCCCGATGAATTTACCTCGTTTTCTGGCTTATATTTTCTATCGCTGGGAGGTGTGTATGCGGGAGACAGTCATTGTAGGATTAGTTGGAGCTGGAGGATTAGGGGTATTGTTGACCGAACAACTGAGCAGCTTTGATTATCCGAGTGTGGGCATGACGCTGGTTTGTTTTGTCTTTTTGACTTTTTTCGTTGATTGGGTGAGTGCTGCCGCTAGAGAATCGATAACTCCTCATAAATCTCTAAACTATTGACACTCCCCGCTAATCGCGAGACGGGGATTCTTCACTCAATGACTCGGCTTGCTGAACCTGACCGGAATCAAGGACAGTAGAGGCCAAATCTCCTGAAGCGTTTGGATTAATAATCCAAGTTCCGACGTGCCCCGTCGTACTTATGGCTCGATTTCGGATGTTGATAGCGGCATTGTGGTCTCTATCAAGTTCACACCCACATTCACATACATGAGTCCTAGTAGATAGGGACTTTTTAACAGTTTCACCGCATTCAGAACAGTTCTGGCTAGTGTAGGCAGGATTCACTGCAACAGTCATCCTGCCAAACTTAATCCCAAAATGCTCCAACCATTTCCTAAATTGATACCAACCAGCGTCATTAATAGATTTGGCGAGACAGTGATTTTTTACCAGATTCTTAACTCTTAAATCTTCGTAGGCGACCAGATCGTTAGATCGGATTACGCAACGTGCAAGTCTCTTTGCATGTTCTTCACGCTGCCTACTTATTTTAAGGTGCTGTCTACCTAGTATATTGACCGCTTTTCTTCGGTTGGATGAGCCTTTCTTTTTTCGGGAAACCCGACGTTGATAAAATTTTAAACGTCTTTCCCCTTTTCTATAGAATTGGGGGTTAGGTTCAGAATGACCATTGGAGTCTGTATAAAACTCTTTGAGTCCTACATCCAGACCAATCATTTCACCTGTGTGCTCTACTTCCTCTTTTACGTTAACTGCAACGCAAAATTGAACATAGTACCCATCAGCTCGTTTAACTATCCGAACCCGATTAATTTGCTTCTTGTCGAAGCGCCACAAGTCCCAAGTCCCCTTTAGCTTAAGCTTTCCAATCCCTTTTTTGTCTGTGAACGTTATCGACTTTTTATCAGGAGATAACTTCCATCCTGACTTCTTGTACTCGACAGAGCGAGCACGCTTTTGGAATCTAGGAAAACCCTTTTTGCCTGGAACTTTTTTCTTGCAGTTATCGTAGAAGCGAACAATCGATGACCATGCCCTCTCAGATGCAGCCTGACGAGCGGTAGAGTTTAATTCATTAGCAAAGGTAAACTCTTTAGCTAGTATTTTAGAGTACCGGCTAAGGTCACTTTTTCCTGTCCCTTTGTTGTCTAACCACAGGCGAATACAACTATTTCGGATAAACTTAACTGTCCGGATAGCTTCGTCTATAGCTGAATATTGATACTTTTTGCCCTTGGCTTTAAACTCTAGAATGATCATTGACCTTAGATCACGCTACGCGAACGAAATTCGACCTCCTCGACCTTGACCAACGGTCACGCTACGCTAACGGTCGCGCTACGCGAACGATATGTCTTTACTCTAGCAATTTTATATAAAAGCGTCAAGTACTAGTCAAGATTTTTTTCACGGCGACTCAAGTCGCTGCTAGTCTTCATCCCGGAGACGAAACCTTAGAATAGTGGAGCCTTATTACAAAAACCTTCAAACTTTTACTCATAACCTGCCGACTATAAAGGCTCCACTATTCTTGCGGTAAATTCTAACCCGGTTTAAAAACGCGGGGCTTTCGACTTGTGCGTCCCCTCGTAATGGGATTATGCTTCTGCCTTACTGGCGTTGCACAATAACAGGATGATGTACCTATTTGCCGAAGGAAGTTTGAACTGTAGACTATAAGCCACTTTTAGTTATGTGCAAAAAATGGTAACATCCCACAAATGTGCAACGGCTCCTCACTAACCTAAAGCTTGGGCGAGATCTTCTAGTAGATCATCAGTATGTTCAAGACCAACAGACATCCGTAACAGATTGTCTGGGGTTCTGGTACCAGGAAATTCCATGGAAGCACGATGTTCGACTAAACTCTCGACACCACCCAAGCTAGTGGCTCGTGTAAATACTTTCACCTTGGCAGTAAAGGCAAAGGCATCTTCGATGTTTCCTTTCACCTGGAAAGAAATCATACCCCCAAACAGGTTCATCTGACCAGCAGCAATCCTATGTCCTGGATGGTTTGGCAATCCGGGATAATGAACAGCTTCTACTTTGGAGTGTTCTTCTAAAAACCGTGCCACCTTCAAGGCATTTTCTGAATGAGCTCTCATGCGGTAGGGTAAGGTCTGAATGCTCCGCAGGAGTAACCAACAGTCGAAAGGAGCGGCTACTGAACCGCCAGCCATCTGAATTGTTTTAATTTTTTGAAAAAATTCATCCTCAACCTTAGTAATCACGGCACCTCCTAAGACATCACTGTGTCCACCGAGATACTTGGTTGTGGAGTGTATAACCAAATCTGCCCCCAACTCCAAAGGACGTTGGCTAATCGGTGTTGCCCAAGTGTTATCGCAAACACAACAAACATTATGCTGATTGGCAATGTGGGCAATCTTGCTGATATCAGTAATCCTTAACATCGGATTGGAAGGGGTTTCTATCCAAATCAGCTTGGTGTTGGGTTGAACTGCCTCCATGACTGTGGTAGGATTAGCCATATCTACAAAAGTAACCTCCAAATTCCAAGGGCCGAAAATTTCTCGCAAGAGAAACCCAGTTCCTGTGTAACTATCTAGAGGTGCAACTACATGGTCTCCAGGAGACAAAGCCTGGAAGATACTCAAGGTAGCTGCTGAACCAGAAGAAAAAGCGGCGGCGGCTGCTCCCCCCTCCAATTTAGACAGGCATTTCTCCAAACTATCCCGATTCGGGTTATTGTCTCGACTGTAGTTATAACCCTGAGGGTAGCTGCCGTCTGGCTGACGTTCAAATGTAGTAGATAGATAAATTGGGGACACTACTGCCCCTGTGGCTGAGTCAATATTATGGCCAGCATGCACTGCCAGTGTCTCAATTTTCATGCAACCTTTTGCTCAAATCACTGATAATACCTTTTCATAGGGAAGACGCCACATCATCTATATATTATGTATATATATAGAATATAGCGTTCCTCATACTTATGAGGTACAGTCAATTTTCTCCCGCCCTTATTAAGGGGGGCAAGGGGGGATTATTACTCCCTACTCCCTACTCCCTACTCTCTAGTCCCTATTCCCTAAAACCCAGGACTTTGTACCTCACCCAATTGAAAACTACTATATATACATGTTGGCCATATCATGCCGCATTAATCCGGTCTACGTTGTGTGATTGATTACATAAGACTTGCTTATCACTGACAATAGGGGTAAAACTTAATCAAAACCTATAATCAGTAAGGTTTGTTGCCAAATTGCCAGTACCATAAGAAAAATTTACCAATTGTTTTAATGGGGTTGAGTTACTTATGGGCTTCCCATTGCCCCGGTATGATAGGGGAGTTGTTGGTAATTATAAAAAAATTGTGAAAAAAATTACACTCTTAGGTTCCACTGGCTCAATAGGTACCCAAACTCTCGATATTGTTAATCAATACCCCGAGCAATTCCAGTTAGTGGGATTGGCAGCTGGGCGCAATGTGGAAATGTTAGCCGCTCAAATTCGGCAATTTCGACCGATAATTGCCGCAATTCGTGATCAAGAGAGATTGCCAGAACTCAAAGCAGCAATTGCTGACCTTGACCCCCAACCTATCCTCCTAGGGGGCGAAGCTGGAGTGGTAGAAGTGGCACGCTATGGTGATGCCGAAGCTGTAGTTACTGGCATTGTCGGCTGTGCGGGTTTGTTGCCTACTATTGCTGCTATTGAAGCGGGTAAAGACATTGCTTTAGCGAATAAAGAAACTCTAATTGCAGGTGGTCCAGTGGTACTACCCTTAGTGGAAAAACATGGTATTAAGCTGCTACCAGCTGACTCAGAACATTCGGCAATTTTTCAGTGTCTTCAGGGAGTTCCAGCAGGGGGATTGCGGCGGATTATCCTAACCGCATCCGGGGGGGCTTTCCGAGATTGGTCCGTGGACAAGTTAGCTTCAGTGAAGGTTGCTGATGCCCTGAAGCATCCCAACTGGTCCATGGGACGTAAAATTACTGTAGACTCTGCCACTCTCATGAATAAGGGATTGGAAGTGATTGAGGCTCACTTCCTGTTTGGCATGGATTATGACCACATCGACATTGTGATTCATCCCCAGAGTATTATTCACTCCCTGATTGAACTACAAGATACCTCAATGTTAGCTCAGTTAGGTTGGCCAGATATGCGCTTACCTTTACTCTATGCCCTCTCATGGCCGGAACGGATCTATACCGATTGGGAACCACTAGATTTGGTGAAAGCTGGTAATTTGACTTTTAGGGAACCGGATCATCAGAAATATCCCTGTATGGGCATCGCTGATGCCGCTGGTCGGGCTGGTGGGTCGATGCCAGCGGTATTGAATGCAGCGAATGAGCAGGCAGTTGCCCTATTCCTACAGGAGAAAATTGGTTATTTGGATATTGCTCGTTGTATTGAATCTGTATGCGATCGCCACCAAGCTGATAACTGTTCCAATCCTTCCTTAGAGGATATCTTGGCAGCAGATCAATGGGCAAGACAGGAAGTTTTAGCTGCTAGTAAGTTGCTCCGGGATTCGATCACTTTCCCGCAGCCTCTAGCTTCAACAAGTTGATTAGGTTCAAGACCTGCTCAAAAATCTAAAAAACGTTTTGGCAACAATCGCCCATAGCCCCGACCTCAAGGGCTAGCTCAGTCGGGGTAGTTTACGCTATGTGCTTGCCTTAAACTTGTGAGTGGACAATAAAAGAAGTTGGAGAGCTACTTATGGACGCCGCTGCACTCTGGCAACGCTATCAGGATTGGCTTTATTACCACAAAGGGTTAGAGCTTTACCTCGATATCAGCCGTATGGGGTTTGATGATGCCTTTGTGGAGGCGATGCTGCCTAAGTTTGAAAAGGCATTTAAGGATATGGATGCCCTAGTCAACGGTGCGATCGCAAACCCTGATGAAAACCGCATGGTCGGTCACTACTGGCTAAGAGACCCGGACTTAGCCCCAACTCCAGAACTCCAACAAGACATTGTCAACACTCTCGAAAAGATTGAAACCTTTACCCAAAATGTCCACACGGGTGCCATCCATCCCCCTAGGGCACCAAAATTTACAGATGTTCTTTCCATTGGTATTGGGGGCTCTGCCCTTGGTCCTGAGTTTGTCGCTGAAGCCCTCGCGCTAGACTCTCCTCCTTTGGCTATTCACTTTATTGACAATACTGACCCAGCTGGCATTGATGCTGTGCTTACCCGACTCCAAGATCGATTGTCTAGCACTCTGGTATTAGTTATCTCTAAATCTGGGGGAACACCAGAAACTCGTAACGGCATGGTGGAAGTTAAAACAGCCTACGAGTCTCAGAATCTAGACTTTGCTGCCCAGGCTGTTGCCATTACGGGTGTTGGCAGCAAACTAGATCAATTGGCAAAATCCGAAGGTTGGCTAGCCACCTTTCCCATGTACGATTGGGTAGGAGGACGTACCTCTGAAATGTCCGCCGTGGGACTACTTCCAGCGTCACTACAAGGGATTGATATCCGTCAGATGCTGGCTGGTGCTAAAGATATGGATAGCGCGACCGGTAGCAGCCAGCTCAAAAGCAATCCAGCCGCCTTACTTGCCCTATGCTGGTACTTTGCTGGCAATGGTAAGGGGGAGAAAGATATGGTCATGTTGCCTTACAAAGACAGTCTATTGCTATTCTCCCGCTACTTACAGCAGCTGGTAATGGAATCTCTAGGTAAGGAAAAAGACCTAGAGGGCAATACGGTTTATCAGGGCATTGCAGTTTATGGTAACAAAGGCTCAACGGATCAACATGCCTACGTACAGCAACTTCGGGAAGGTGTTCCCAATTTCTTTGTCACCTTCATTGAAGTCTTAGAAGACCGACAAGGCAAGTCTCCAGAAGTAGAACCTGGTGTAACTGCGGGAGACTATCTATCAGGTTTATTACAAGGCACTCGGCAGGCGTTGTATGACAATCAACGGGATTCTATTACTGTAAGCATTCCTCAGGTCAATGCTAGAACGGTGGGGGCATTAATTGCCCTGTATGAACGTGCTGTTGGTCTTTATGCATCCTTGGTGAATATCAATGCCTATCACCAACCTGGGGTAGAAGCGGGTAAAAAAGCCGCCGCTGCCATTCTGGATTTACAGAAACAGGTGATGGAGGTACTACACCAGGAAAGTGTTGCCATATCTATTTCAGAGTTAGCTGAGAAAGCGGGAGCCCCTGACCAAATTGAAGGGATTTACAAATTGCTGCGTCATCTGGCTTATAACCAGCGGGGTATTGTCTTAGAAGGGAATCTGGGGCAACCAAGTACTCTAAAAGTTTCTGCTGTATAAGCTAAGACACATTTCACCTTTTTTGTTGACGGTTGACTGTTAATCCTTGACAACTAACCGTCAACTTAAAGGCTAGTTAACAAAAAAGACGTTAGGCTTCCTAGTCAACTCAAGAAACTTGCTAGAATAGAAATCATAAAAGGTTAGATCATATCTTAAATGTAACGTTTTTTACAAAAAATGTAACGTTTCTTAAAATTTTGGTTACAATGCTGGGCATAAAGGTAGCTGAATTAAAGAGGTCAGAGGTGCAATGGCTCAGTCCGATGTAGTAACTGTCGGTCAATACCTTACTCAACGCCTGCAAGCGGCTGGTGTCAAGCATATTTTTGGCGTAGTGGGAGATTACGTCCTGGGTCTGATGGATGTCTTGATAGACAGTTCTGTAGAGTTAATCTACACCTGTAACGAACTCAATGCCGGATATGCAGCTGATGCCTATGCCCGCCTGAATGGTGTTGGTGGGTTGTGCGTTACCTATAATGTCGGTGGACTCAGTCTAGTCAATGCGGTGGCGGGTGCCTATGCTGAGCTAGTCCCCTTGATCGTGATTAGTGGAGCGCCTAACAGTTCCCAGCGGCAACAGAAGTTACTCCTACATCACACTGCAGGTAATTACAATCTACAGCTGGAAATTTTTGAAAAAATTACAGTGGCAGCCGTGAGGCTTACCAGCCCTAGTCAAGCGGCAAGGCAAATCGACCAGACTATTGCTGCTTGTTTGCGCCACCGCAGACCTGTATACATTGAAATTCCCTCAGACATAGTCAATCAACCTTGTCCTGTTACTGGGGAACGTGACTTACCAGAAGCCCCAATTATGGATGTCCACGCTTTATCAGAGGCAGTTGAAGAGGCCGTAAGTTTACTAGAGCAATCCCAGTATCCCGTTGTTATAGCTGGGGTTGAACTCCACCGCTACGGAATAGCAGACCAACTTACCCACCTGCTGGAGCAGACAGGATATCCCTTCGCTACTACTCTGTTAGGCAAGTCAATCATCTCGGAAAGCCACCCACAATTCATTGGTAGTTATGCAGGAGCGTTCAGTCAGGACTATGTACGCCAACGAGTTGAAACAGCAGACTGTATTTTATGCTTGGGTGCCTTCATGTCAGACATTAATCTGGGTGGTTTCACTGCCCAACTGCCCGAAGAGCGATTAATAAACGCTAATTCTGACAAAGTTAAAATCAAACACCACTTCTATTCTCCAGTGTATCTACCGGATTTCATTGCTGGTCTAACTGCCAAACTTAAGAAGAAAAAATCTGATGTCTTGGATATAAAGCCAGCTATAGAGTCTTTGTCTAAAGGCTTTGAGTCACAACCTGAGCAAAAGCTAACCAACGCCAGATTCTATGAGCGGATGACTCACTTTATTGATGATGACTCAATCGTGATTGCTGAAACTGGTGATGCTTTAATTGCTACCGTTGATTTGGTACTCCAAGGAGACAGCGACTACATTGGACAGGCCCTTTACACATCTATTGGCTTCTCAGTTCCTGCCTGCCTAGGAGTCGGTTTGGCTGTTCCTAACCGTAGACCGATTGTGTTTGTCGGTGATGGTGCCTTCCAGATGACCTGTCAGGAACTTTCTACGATTATTAGGCATCAACTTAACCCGATTATCTTCTTAATTAATAATGACGGGTACACTATTGAGCGGGCTATCCATGAAGGCTCGTACAACAATATTCAACCTTGGAAATATCATCAGTTACCCCAGGTTTTTGGCAATAGCTGGAGTTGCCAAGTGGGTACTGAAGGTGAGCTAGAACAAGCTTTAGAACAGGCAAAAGTAAACCAGAATAGTGTCTCCTTTATCGAAGTTCATTTAGATCGCCTCGATTGCTCTGATGGTGTCAAGCGCTTGGGGAAAGCCTTAAGTGCTATGCAAGGATTATCAGAGTAGTGGCTGGTTTAGGCAAGAGGGGGTGCTGACTGACTAATTAATCACAAGGGTGATTATTTGTGAACCCTGAGCTATGTTGTTGTCTAGGTATCTATATTAATTTTACCAGGCAACTCCTATCTCCAGACAGTTCTGACGGAGCTGGCGTCGCCTTTCGGCGACGCTACGCGAACGAAGTATTTTTAGTCACCAATTGAGCACCAGATGACCTAGCTTAAGAGTAGGTTTGTTCTAAATGTCAGTACTATAGTTATCCCATGCCATTGATTATTCTGGTTGCAGATGACGACCTGGGCACTCGTCTGTCTGTAAGCGATTATCTGGAAATGTCAGGTTATTCAGTTATTACTGCTGAAAATGGTCAGCAAGCGCTGTCTATGATTGAGACTTATCACCCTCACCTTCTGGTTACAGATATTAATATGCCCCGAATAGATGGCTATGAACTGGTGAGAAAAGTGCGTCAGAAGCCCCCATTGCGGTTGTTACCTGTTGTATTTTTAACCGAACTCAATAGTACCAATCAACGCATCAAGGGTTATCAGTCGGGGTGTGATGTCTACCTACCTAAGCCCTTTGAGATGCAAGAATTGGGTGCAGTCATTCAAAGTTTACTAGTGCGATCGCAAATGATTCATACAGAGTTACGATTCTCATCACCACAGACTACAAAAGAGCTAGTTGATAAATCGGCATCGAGATCAATCAACTCCCTAGAGATTAATCATCAATCAGGGAATAATACCCAAGCTCATGCTCTACAGCTGACCGAGCGGGAACAGCAAGTATTGAATTTACTGGCTACAGGTTTATCCAATGTCGAAATTGGTAACCAACTACACCTGAGTCCCAGGACAATCGAGAAGTACGTTAGTCGTCTGTTCAGAAAAACTGATACGAGTAACCGAGCCGAACTCTTACGATTTGCCTTAGAACACCATTTAATCAAATGAATTCATCCAGTTAACCGCCAATGGCATAAAAGCTAAGTTCACCATTGGCAATTAGTAGTAGTTGGCAGTTTTTAGTTTTGCCTAGTCTTGGTGTAATTGTCAACAACGTGTTCCAGCAGACCTTCGCAAGCGTCTAGCAGTAAATCAATCACCTTATTAAAACCCTCTGGTCCACCGTAGTATGGATCGGGGACTGAGCGCTCGGTGTGATGACGGGCAAAATCACACATTAGCCTTACTTTATCTTTATACTTCCCAGCTGGATCAAGAGAGATAATATCTTCGTAGTTTTGCTGATCCATAGCTAAAATCAGGTCAAATTCTTCCAAGTCAGACCGATTAAACTGCCGTGCTTTCCCCTGGAGTACAATCCCCCGACGTTTGGCAGCTGCTGTCATACGCCGATCCGGGGGAGAGCCAATATGATAACTGGAAGTACCAGCGGAATCGCCGACAATTTGGTCAGAAAGATTTGCTTGTGCTATCAAGTGATTCATGATGTTCTCAGCTGAGGGAGAACGGCAGATATTACCAAGGCAGACAAAGAGTAACTTGCAGGGCATGGGTATATTATTTGGTCAACTACGAGCTGCGCCGTGTTAAGTTTAGCAACGAAATTGCTCTATGGGATAGTTGAACCCATGTGGTGGGATGTCGCTTCATGGTTCAATGTCTAGCAACGCAGTGATTTAAAGACACCAACTTGTAAAGGGATACCTCCTAATTTAACGGTTATGCAAGGAAGAGATTTACTATTTAAGTCGCGCCGTAGCCTTTACCGCAAGCGCCGCCGACGGTTTAACCTACTGACGATGCTCGCAGGGATAGTTCTAAGTTTGATGATTGTGGAATTGTTGGCTCGTTTATTAGTGGCTGCGGTCGGCAAAATTAATGAGATAGCTACCTACAAGGGGGCACCCAGAGATTTCACTGTTTACCGTCCCAAGTTCGTTGACCAGACACAGCAGCTTTATGATGGATTACCAGACATTGGTGATCTAGCTGTCCAACGGGATCTAGCTGTAGGTTACAGTTTATTGGGGAAGCAACAGAGTGATTTCTGGCGCATTAATGAGCAGGGTTTCCGGGACGACGACCCCGTTCCCTTGGTCAAACCCAAAAATGAAATTCGGATTTTTTTGTTAGGTGGCTCGACAGCCTTTGGTCAAGGGAATGCCAATAATCAAGTTACCATAGCCAGCTACTTAGAAGCTCGTCTCAATCAACGGATAAAACAGCAAAGGCGTTCCCCACAGAAATACCGGCCAATGACCTTACCCCCCTCTGAACCGGAATTAAAGCAAGCACTTGCTCTGCCGCCAAAGATTCGAAATGGTAAGTATCGTGTCATCAACGCCGCAGTACCAGGGTATACCTCTGGCAATGCACTAGCTCAGTTAGCTCTCAAAATTTTACCTTACAGCCCAGACGCAGTAATAGTGTTGGGTGGATACACAGATTTGATCACCCCCAGTGACCAAAATTTAACAGATATTCCTAACACAGAAGCCTTCTTACAAAATGCGACTGGGCATTTTTGGACTCATCTCACCCAGCAGTTGAAGCATTTAGTTACAAAAACTTATCTCGCTAAAGCAATCACATACTGGGTCTTTGATCCTCAGCCGTCAGTGAGTCAGCGGTCTCTAGTGGTGAGGGGGGAGGTTATGCCACTGAAGAAGTATCTTCCTCAGAAATCCGATGAACTGGAACGTCGATTAACGCGCTATCGCAATAACCTCAGACATATGCTGCGTTTAACAGCAGGACAGGGAATTCCTTTACTAGTTGCTGTCCAACCAGAAATAACTGGTCGTGGCAACAAAACGATCAAACCAGCAGAGAAGGAAATTTTGCAGCAGTTAGGAAAAGTTTACCAAAAACAAGTGCAAGCCAATTATCCCAAATTGGTGGTAGCGGGTCAGCAACTGGAGAAAGGCTTTCCCAAAAATATCAAGGTTCTCAACTTGTACACAATTTATCAAAACTTTCCCGAACTCGCCTTTAATGATGCCATTCACTTGACAGAAGCAGCCAATATAGAGGTGGCTAAGAGCTTATATTATGGACTTACGTCACTGCCAAAACTACAGGTAGCTTCGTTTTACTCAAATCTTGATAAATAGTCAGGAATTAAAAGGACATTCGGCATGAGGTTTGGAACCATTGAGAATGATTAATTTCCTCATGCCCTTAGTTTTTTCCTAGGGAATCCCGATCGGGAATTGACCGAAGAGGTTATAAACCTGGCAAATTTAACCCACTGGTAAGTTCTTCCATGCGCTCCCGCATAGTGGCTGTGGAGGTCTCATAGGCATTTTTCATGGCTGCTAACACCAGTTCAGATAAAGCCTCAGCTCCTTGATTGATAGCATCCTCAGAAATCTCTACACGTAGGGGTTCCTGATTGCCACTGAGAAACACCTTCACCTTACCGTCTTCCCCTGATGTTCCCTCAATTTCCATTTGCTCCAACTGATCCTGGAGCTCTTTGGCACCCTTTTGAACTTCTTGAGCTTTTTTGAACGCTTCGGCTAGTTCTTTCATCTTGCCGAGACCGAGACCAAATCCTTTTCCTTTGTCTTGTGTCATAAAAAATCCCAGTTAAGTTTAGAAACCCCCTGTCTAATGACCGGGGAGGAAAAACAAACGTCAAGCGCGGTTTTAACCGCTGCCCAGGTTGGCACTAAGCCCAGTCTATGGGCAAGGGGTGCGCTGACATTAGAAATCCTGTGGTGATTAACCTTTATCTATTGTGTATCTATCGTGTATCTATTGTGATGCTATTTGACCTTTTCTGGCCTTAAAAGCAGCAGGAAATAGGGGAATAACTTCCCGGTGTCCTTATTCATACATGGGCTGAAGTCATATAGTTAACTTCCTCCCGTTCTTTTCTAGTTTAGCCATGGACAACTATAAACTAAAAATTGATCATGTTGCTGATCAGCTTTGAACTGATATTCCAACAGGATCGGTTTTGGGATATCCACTGGAACCATAGCAGGGAATTTATACCCTCGCTGGTTTTTATCCCTGCTCTAAAGACATAGGGCTTTCAACTGCTAGTTTTTTGGTAAAATCACCTAAAATCCTCACTTCTGGCTCTAAACACAGTGACCAGTGCTTTTCTACTTGCTCCTGTATATGGTGGATCATGCGGAAGATATCACTAGCCTTAGCATCACCACAGTTAAGTATAAAGTTGGCATGGCGTTCAGCGATTCTAGCACCACCAATTTGGTAGCCTTTTAGACCAATTTGTTCAATTAGCCAGCCAGCAGCATAGGGGTCAGGATTGCGGAACACACTGCCACAGCTAGGTAGGTGGTATGGTTGGGTAGTGTGTCGTCTTGCCAAATGATCCGATGTCAATGAGCGCACCTGTTTTGGGTCAGCACCCGGTTTTAACTGAAATGTTGCCTGGCTGACTATGCGATCGCTACCTTGAAGGATTGAGGTGCGATAGCTAAAGCCTAGGTCTTGGCTACTGAGTTGGGCTATTGAGCCATCAGGGGATAGAACATCTGTATGAAACAGAATATCAGCTGTGGAATTTTTGTGGGCACCAGCATTCATCACCACAGCACCACCAACGGTTCCAGGTATGCCCACAGCCCACTCTAGCCCTTCCCAGCCTCGTTTGGCAGCCTGCCATGCCAGTCTGGCAATCGGTACACCAGCACTGGCGGTAATTCTCCCTGTATCTGCATCAAAGTGAGTATGGCGCAGATAGCGAGTACAAATTACCAAACCCGGCAAACCGATATCGCTGACTAGAAGGTTGGAACCGGCACCTAATAGGGTTAGGGGTAATTTTTGGGAGTGAGCCCACTGGAAACTAGCTTGTAGATCTTCTAGGCTCCGAGGCGCGACGTACCACTGAGCTGGACCTCCCACACGAAATGAGGTGAGTTTGGCTAAGGATACCTGGGACTGAAGTGGACAATTGGTTCCTGGAATATACAACTGTAACTGGGAAGGAGTTTTTTTCTGGGTTAGCACGCTAGTTATCATCAGGAAAATCAGGGTAGAGATTCGGAGCTACAGGCAATGAAAATAATGCCGATTGGTTTTTGGCAGTGGAATTGGCTGAAGTTGCTAGGGGTTAGAGTACCCAGAATAGTTCGTGGAAAGTTGATTCACGAGGATAGTAGAGGATTGAGATCATACTGACCTTCTGAGGTAGGTCTATAGTTAAGATTCCCTAGCTTAATTCACAATTATTGATGCTTTTGGGCTAAATTTTGGTTAACTAAGCCATTGTCAGGCTGTTGGTAAAACCCCATGACCTTAGGAATAATCTGATTCAGATTACCGGCTCCCAAGAATAGGGCTAAGTCCCCAGGACACAGAATTTGGTTGAGAAACTCTACCACTGATTCGAGAGTTGGTTTGTAATGCACATCCTTATGGTTAGATGCGATCGCCTGATAAAGGTTTTCCCCACTAATTTCTCCTAAATCTGGTTCCCCAGCACTGTAGATATCACTGATAACCACTAAGTCAGCATTACTAAAGGAAACACTAAACTCGGGAAGAAACCTCAGGGTACGACTATATCGGTGAGGTTGGAAAATTGCAATTATTCGCTGGTCAGGTTTGACCTGAATTCTTGCGGCAGATAGGGTTGCCTGAATTTCACTGGGGTGGTGAGCATAGTCATCCACAAAACTAATATCATTGCACTTGCCCCGCAGCTCAAATCGGCGTTTGGCTCCCTCAAAGCTAGCGATCCCGGAAGCAATTGCCTCAAATTCCAACCCCAAATTTCGTCCTACTGCTACTGCGGCTAGGGCATTGCTGAGATTATGTTTGCCTAGCAATTTCAGCTCCAACCGACCTAAAACCTGATTCCCCTCCCAAACTCTGGCGCTAGTGCCATGAGCTTCATAAGTTACATCATCAACGCTATAGTCAGCTCCCATATCCCGCCGTAGACTATAGCTGATATTCGGTTTTAGTTGCGTACGCACTGTCTCGCAATCAATACATCCCACTAAATTTTTACAGCGCTTCGCGAACGTCTGGAATATTTCAACAACCTCCTCTAACTTCTGGTAATGGTCTGGATGATCCAGCTCAATATTGGTGACTACACCAATCTCGGCGGAGAGCTTAACCAACGAACCATCGGATTCATCAGCCTCAGCAACCAGTAATGGTCCATTTCCCAGCCTGGCATTACCACCGATAGCATCCACCTCACCACCGATAATCATGGTGGGGTCACAACCCGCTTGCCACAGTAGATAACCGAGCAAACTACTGGTTGTAGTTTTCCCATGAGTCCCAGCAACTGCTATACTGGAATAGTCTTCAATCAACGCCGCTAGTAAATCTGAGCGATGGAAAATCGGGCAACCTAGCTTTAAAGCTGCCTGATACTCAGAGTTTAATGGGTTAATTGCTGTGGAACAGATAACTTGAGGCAAGCCTAAACAGGGTTCGGCTAAAGATATAGTCGGACTTGATTGTGATATTTCTGTGAGCGCTTTTGGGTTCAAACTCGTGCTAACCGTTTTAGCTGCTACGTCTTCACAAGCTGGTGCATTCCTGGATTGGAAAAATTCTAAGTTGGCGGCACACTGCTGTTTGAATATATGAGCACCTACTGCTTGCAAACGTTGCGTGATATGGGTTGTCCGAGTATCTGAGCCAGATACTCGGAATTGGCGTTTGGCTAGGATGTAGGCAAGAGCTGACATCCCAATTCCGCCAATACCAATGAAATGAAATGGTTTATTACTGAAATCAACAGTCTTTGGCATTTTAACTCCTTACACACCACACCGCACACGCCTAATTTGCCAATAACACGCGCTATCATATCAGGAAAAAACAATTCCAGGAATAATTTTTGGGAAATAAGTACATATGTACTGTAAATTAAGACAATAATACCTGAAGTTTGATAACGTAACTGTTACATAACTGATTTTTGAGTACCTCGATTGTCGTATATATTACACGTCAACAAGAGTTCTCAATCCGGAAAAACGTCCTAAGACCCATAAACACCCATAAAATAGCACTAGAGCAGAGCTAGTGGTGATTTTTTGAGCTGATCTCCATCACTCCTAACCATGGGGGTTTAGGACTTACATACCAAACTAATCGCTTGAGACTGGTTAGGGGAGAGGGGCTTTGGGAGCGACTGCATGAAGACATGGCGTGAGTAAAATCAGGTTGCCGAAGCAATATCAGATCTGTGCCATGCCCAGAGGGGACTCTGCTGCCAAAACCTCCAGCTTTGGAGATAAGTATACCCATCTAGCTTTAAAAGGAGTACATCAAACCAGATTAGTTCAGTAAAAGTTTCAAATTGTTTCAACCTTTGCGATATTATTAGAATCATTAAGAAAATATTTACTTTGAATTACAGAGGGCAAGAAGCAGTGATTAGAGTAGCGATCAATGGTTTTGGACGCATCGGACGCAACTTTATGAGATGCTGGCTGACTCGGGAGAATAGCCAGTTAGAGATAGTGGGAATCAATGATACCTCTGATCCCAAGACAAATGCCCATCTGCTCAAATACGACTCAATGCTGGGCAAACTTGATGCAGATATCAGTTGTGATGAAAATTCCATAACAGCTAATGGAAAAACTGTCAAGTGTGTATCCGACCGGAACCCCTTGAACTTGCCCTGGGACTCTTGGGGTGTTGACCTAGTTATCGAAGCGACTGGTGTCTTCCGAGATCAAGATGGGGCTGGCAAGCATATAGCTGCTGGTGCGAAGAAAGTGCTCATCACTGCTCCTGGCAAAGGAGACGTCCCCACCTACGTCATGGGTGTTAATCACGAAGACTACATCGACGAAGGAAATAATGTGATTAGCAATGCTAGCTGTACTACCAACTGTCTAGCTCCCTTTGCCAAAGTACTGCATCAACAGTTTGGCATTATCAAAGGAACAATGACCACAACCCACAGCTACACTGGTGACCAGCGGCTTCTTGATGCCAGCCACCGGGATGTACGTCGGGCTCGGGCAGCAGCGCTCAACATTGTCCCTACCTCCACTGGTGCGGCTAAAGCAGTAGCCCTAGTGATTCCTGAACTGAAAGGGAAACTCAATGGTATCGCTTTGCGGGTACCAACTCCCAATGTATCTATCGTTGACTTGGTAGTTCAAGTGGAGAAAAGTACCATTGCTGAGCAGGTCAATCAAGTCCTCAAAGAAGCAGCTGAAGGTCCACTCAAGGGAATTTTGGCTTACGGCGACGAACCTCTTGTTTCCTGTGATTACAGGGGTCATGATGCTTCCTCAATTGTGGATTCTAGCTTAACTATGGTCATGGGTGGCGATATGGTTAAGGTAGTTGCCTGGTATGACAATGAGTGGGGATACTCTCAGCGGGTTGTAGATTTGGCTGAGTTAGTTGCCCAAAAATGGTCGAATTAGTTGTTAGAGCCTAGTTCGTAAAGCAAGAGACTGGGGAAGAGTGTTGATTCGTTAGGGTTCATAGTTCATTGAACCAATACGTTGAACTTATTCCCCTCTCTCGCTCTAAGTTATTGAATCTAACTTATTAGATTTTGAAACAGCCCTGCTCCCTTAACCGTTTCAATCACCTTCTTGGAAGGAGGGGAGAGGTAAATAATCCCTTAATAAGCATCATCTAGAGTCTTTGTCTAGCTCGACGATATAAAGCCATAATTTTTGGTCTGCCAACATTTTGGGAAAACCCTAATCCTAAACGAAATATTTCTGAAATGTAATACTTATCGCCTTCAGCGATAATGACGCCATTTTCCTTAAGGAGGCTAATGTGTTCTGCAGATAAGCGAATACTTTCTAGTTTAAAAGGGCTTTTTTTCTTATCTGGTTTTAATTGACGTAATTTATTAAATACTTTTTTTAACGGTTCATTTTCTACCTCTATTTCTGTAATTTTTGCTTTGCTGCAGTCAGCCAAACAATCTCGAATTGCTTTGGGAGCTAGAACTCGGTCTTGCCAATAATTCTTATCATCAATGGAAATGGATTTTTCCGCCGCAATTTTAAGAAGACGCACGACATCCCTAGACTGGATTTGTCCATTGTAGTCAGATAATGCGGCAATAACAAACTGACCGGAAAACCTGGATCAAAAACCTGGATCAACGGGTCGAGCGACTACAATCCCAAGGGAATGTCTAACATGTCTGGCATACCGTTGTAAATCACGGGCAATGGTGACTCTACCAGCAGGTGATGCATGAATAAAACCGATATTCCCGTCAGCAGTACGATACACTAACCCAGTGTGGGTGACATCTAGACCAGGAATAGTAGTAGCAATGCCAATAATATCCCCTGGTTGCAGTTGATTGTAGGCTTTCCTAATCTGATCATGGGGAATGAAATTAACAGTTGTCTGCTTCAGATTAGCTTCCATGGCTACAATACACTGGTAATTTGACTCATACCTGACCAAAGATGGGTAATTACCCCTGTGTTTACTCATGTAGTTGAGGGTTTTCTGGCGGGATACTCCTCCTAACTCTAGCGCTATGTTTTTAACTGTGCCCCTTCTCTGATTGTCATCAATCCATTGAGAGAAATAGTGTAATCGGCTGCAATAACCATTGAGATTACCATCCCCATAACGCTGGTCAAGAAGGTGATTTACAAAGGTCTGTTGAGAATAATCCTTTACGGCTATCCCTCGCGCTAGGGCTAGAATGGTTTCGACAAAGAGGACGCAGTCAAATTTATTGAGAGTGATAACTAGGGTTTCTTGGCTAGCTTGGTCTAATAAGTGAGCTTTGTAGCTTGCGCCCAAAAATTGCTGTGCGATCGCTTGCATGATCTCTGGGAGCGGACGCTCAGACAAGTGGTTTGCGATCGCATACTCCATCACCTGCTCGAAACGCTTTTTATCTGCTGGGTCACTAATTTCTGGTAGGGGAAATTGGGCTATCATCAGTGACTCAGCCCGATCGTTTAATGATTCGGATATAGTGCTAGTAATTAATTTGCTAGTAATTAATCGTTTATGGCCTAGTTGACCAGATTCGGACTCAACAGTAGCTTGAGATTCTAAACCAGAAGCCACACAACACGTGAGTATATACAAAAGCGCAGCTAGCCTCAAGCTTTTTTTCATTCTTAAACCTATAAACCTAACCTAAACCGAACGCCAAGGGAGAACCACTTTTGATCTGTTAACCCATATCTATTCACTGGTCAGTGTTAACTATTTCACTAGCCACTTTAGGGTCCACAAAATTATTTTCCTGTTCAACGTTGGCCAATTCTTCTTCTAACACTTGAATCGCGCCAGCGATCCGCAGCAACGTTTGCTTGACATTAGCTTGCTTAGTTTCTAATTCAGCCAAAACTTTTTGACCAGATTCGTACTCAGCTTTGAGTTGTTGAAGACGTTTCTCTAGTTGTTCTTTCATTGTTTAGATATTCTGCTTTAGAGGCTTGTGACTGGCTAGGAACTAATTTAACATTTGTATAATAGTTGACATCACTTGAGTTTATACAACAATAGATCAAAATGTTGTGATCTATTCTCAAGTGATGTCTAGTTAACCAGCTACTAGTTAATCGGCTACTAGGAAACAACTCCCCAATCCATATAAGGCAACCTAGCCGCTGTCGCCCGAATCGCTTCTACTTGAGCAACCAGTTGTCCACAAGTATCCCAAGTCCCAGTCAGCAGCATGTTTCTTGGTCCATCCTCCATAAACACAGAAGCCTGCAACTCACCACAATAGACTTGCATCTCTTCCAAATCCAAGGTCATCGGGATTTCAGGATTCTGATGGAGGCTTGTTTGTAATTGCTTCACGGTTTCTGAGTCAGCTGTGACACAGGGAAGCCCCATCGCCAAGCAGTTACCAAAAAAGATTTCGGCAAAACTCTCTCCGACAATACCTTGAATCCCCCATCTTGCGATCGCTTGAGGGGCATGTTCCCGTGAAGATCCACAGCCAAAGTTACCATTTACTACTAAAACCGTTGCACCTTGATACTGGGGTTGGTCAAAGGGATGTTGTCCGTTAGCTTGAGCGCGGTCATCAACAAAAACCTGTTGTCCGAGACCATCAAAGGTCACACAGCGCAAAAATCGAGCTGGGATAATCCGGTCGGTGTCGATATCATTCCCTACTACAGGAATTCCTGTTCCGGTAATCATCTTTACTTCACTACTCATCAGACCTGCTCCTATACCATCAACTCCCGAACATCAGCCACTTCCCCTTTAACCGCTGCGGCTACAACCATTGCTGGACTCATCAACAACGTCCGTCCTGTGGAAGACCCCTGACGACCTTTAAAATTACGGTTAGAAGAGGAAGCACTAATCTGACTCCCTTGGAGTTTGTCCGGATTCATTGCCAAACACATTGAGCATCCGGGCTCTCGCCACTCAAACCCAGCCTCCACAAAGACTTGATCGAGTCCTTCTGCTTCCGCTTCTTGCTTGACCCGTTCCGAACCTGGAACCACAAAGGCTTTGACTCCCTCAGCCACATGATGACCTTGAGCAAATTTAGCGGCTTCTCGCAGGTCAGTCAGTCTACCATTGGTGCAGCTACCTATAAAACACACATCCACCTTTGTGCCTTGAATTTCTGTGCCTGGAGTTAGCTGCATGTACTCATAGGCTTGTTGTGCGATCGCTCTTTCTGTTTCTGGCAAACTCTCCGGTATCGGAATAGTTTCATTAACGGCAATTCCTTGACCCGGTGTAATCCCCCAGGTCACTGTAGGCGCAATGTCCGCCGCCTCAAACCTAACCACATCATCATATACCGCATCTTGATCGGACCGGATACTGTTCCACCAAGCCACCGCCTGATCCCAATCTGCGCCCTTGGGAGCAAAATCTTTGCCCTTAAGATAATCAAACGTTACCTGATCCGGGTTAACGTAGCCGCACCGAGCGCCCCCCTCGATGGACATATTACACACAGTCATCCGTCCTTCCATCGACATCTGATCAAAGGTAGTACCAGCATATTCATAGGCATAGCCAACTCCACCTTTGACCCCCAACGTCCGGATGATGTGTAAGATTACATCTTTCGGGTAAACTCCTGGGCGTAAACTACCATTCACCTCTATTTTGCGAACCTTAAGCTTAGACAAGGCCAAGGTTTGGGAAGCTAAGACATCACGGACTTGAGAAGTACCAATGCCAAATGCGATCGCACCAAACGCACCATGAGTAGACGTATGGGAATCTCCACAGGCCACCGTCATGCCTGGCTGAGTCAACCCTTGTTCCGGAGCAATCACATGGACAATGCCCTGATTCCCAGAGCCGATATTATAAAATCGAATCCCAAACTCCTTACTACTGTTTTCCAACGCTTGCATCATCTCCTCTGCTAAGACATCAGCAAACGGACGAGCTTGGTTTTCCGTCGGAACAATATGGTCTACCGTTGCCACGGTTCGTTCTGGAAACAGCACCTTCAATCCCCGTTCCCGCAGCATCGCAAAGGCTTGGGGACTGGTAACCTCGTGAATTAAGTGTAAACCAATAAATAGTTGAGTCTGACCCGAAGGCAACGTGCCAACACTATGTAAATCCCAAACTTTGTCAAACAGTGTTCTCGCGCTCATTTAGAAAAGGCTTCTTACCTGGAATCCAAGACAGGGGTAATGTATTTTATCCCCAGATTCTACATTCTATTCTAAAATATGTTCTTTTCAACACATATTTGACAATCTTGGTAAAAAAATTAACAGCGTCCCCATAAGTATTCAGCTATCAGCTATCAGCTTATGGGCTACATCACAGCGCTTGTGGCCTGTGCCACGGTACTTGAGGTGCCATTAGCGATCAGCATTTAGCTTATGGGCTATGGGCAACCTACGATAACAGCTTTTGAATAAAACCAGTGAATAAAACCGGTAAGCATTTGTTTAATCTGTGTTACGGAAAGCTGACTGCTGACTGCTGACCGCTGACCGCTGACTGCTGACTGCTGACTGCTGACCGCTGAATGCTTACGCCTCCCCACCAATGACTAATCATCAAATAAACCTAAGATTGGACCAAGGATAGCTCCGAACACAAATCCACCAGCATGAGCCCAGTAAGCAATTCCTCCCCCCTCCATTCCCACTTGAGCCTGGGCTCCCAGACTAGCTATGCCATTAAACGCTTGCTGTAGAAACCAAAACCCTAGATAAAATACAGCTGGTATCCTAGCTACGAAAAATATGAAAAATAGGGGCACTAGAGTCAGGATTTTAGCATTAGGAAACCTGAGAATATAGGCACCCATCACTCCAGCAATTGCTCCACTAGCTCCTAAAGCAGGGATAGGAGATAGAGCTGAAAAAAACCATTGGGCTAACGCGGCTAAAGCCCCACAAGTGAGATAAAAAATTAAGAACCTTATCCCCCCAAGTTTTTCTTCAATGTTGTTACCAAAAATCCACAAAAATAACATATTGGAGCCAACATGAAGAAAGCCAGCATGGAGAAATTGGGATGTGATGAGAGTCAAGGGTTCTGGCACAGGCTGGCCCACAGGAAAACCCTCGAAGCTAGCGGTTAACTCCCTAGGTACCACAGCATAAAGCCTAAAAAACGTGTCTAGTTCTGGTTTATTTAAGCTAAGTTCATATATAAATACTAAAATATTAATAATAATCAGAAGTATCGTAATATATGGCGTGATTGTGATTGGGTTTTCGTCTCTTAGGGGTACCATAAGTAGTTTCTATGAGTTCACCGAAATATTAACACCAGACTTGCATCTTTGATAGCAGTTCTCAATTAATTTCAATTAGTTGAGGTACTTACTAGGAGTCGAGCTTAGGGAGTAGGGAGCTAAGGCCGTCAGCCACGCTTGTGGCCGAAGGCCAAACGCGAACGGAGTAGGGAGTAGGAATCTACCCAAGCCCCCCTCAATCAGTGTCAGTTACCAGTTACCAGTTACCCTCAATCATGCCACAATTGAGCAACGCCATATTCTATTTAGCTTCTTTCGCGAGAAGCCCCACATCTCAATGGGCAGCATGAGTGTGGGATGAATCGCGGACAGGGTCCCTTGGATGTGGCTTACGGCCGACCCTACGCGAACGGGGAAACGAGCTATCAAACTTCTAATTAATTCGGATTGGGTCATTCCAGGTCGATTTGCTTCCTGCTCTAACTGCCTTCTTTCAAAATTTGTAACTCTAATTGTTAATTTTTTATTTTTCATTTTCGCTTGCCATTTGGCAGTAATTGTGTTATTATAAGTCGATAAACAAGGGTAAGCAAGCGTGAAAATTGCATATCAATATCGATTAAAGCCAACAAAACAACAAAGGGCAAAAATAGATCATTGGCTTTCTATGCTATGCTCCCAGTACAATTACTTATTGGCTGACCGGTTTTCCTGGTACGAACAGAATCGTTGTCCCAGAAATGCTTGTCCCCTTGTTTGTCACCTTGCTGAGTTAAGAGATAACCCAGATTACTACAGTCAAAAAAAGACTTTACCTAATCTCAAAAAAACTCACCCTTGGTACAAAGACATACACTCCCAGGTACTTCAGGATGTTGTAAAAAGGGTCAAGTTAACTTTTGATCGATTTATCAAAGGAGACAAGAACGGGAATAGAAGCGGCAGACCCAGATTTAAAAAGAAACACCGCTATCGCACGTTTACTTATCCCCAAATGAAGGAAGGGTGTTTAGAGGACAATCTGATCAACCTACCAAAGATAGGAAAGGTTAAGGTTATACTGCATCGCCCTATTCCTGAAGAATTCAAGATTAAGACAGCTTCGATAATTAAAAAGTGTGATGGCTATTACCTGGTACTATCCCTAGAGGACGAAACAGTTCCTGAGGTCAAACCTGATATTAACCCCGACTCAATAGTTGGCATTGATGTTGGACTTAAAGAGTTTTTAACCACATCCGAAGGCGAGACGATTGAAATCCCCCAATATTACAGAAAGTCACAAAAACGTCTGAAAGTAATTCAGAAGCGTGTGTCTCGGAGAAAAAAAGGGGGTAAAAACAGACTCAAAGCTATCAAGCAACTTGGAAGACAGCATAAAAAAGTAGCGGATAAACGGAAGGATTTCCATTTTAAAAGCGCTAATTATTTGCTTTCAAAGTATGACGTAATAGCTCACGAAAAATTAAACGTCAAAGGACTGGCTAAATCCCGATTGGCATTATCTGTATTGGATGCCGGGTGGTCAAGCTTTCTGACAATCCTGACAAGCAAAGCCTTAAATGCTGGTTTGTTGGCGGTTCCAGTAAGTTCCCGAGATACTTCGCAGGATTGTTGCAATTGCGGAAAAAAAGTCCCTAAAAAGCTGCATGTCCGTTGGCACGATTGTCCCCATTGTGGGTGCAGCTTGGATCGCGATCATAATGCTGCGATCAACATCCGAAATAGAGCGGAAGGGCAGTCCGTTCTTAAAGCCCAGCGCCTCCTAAGGGATACCCGGATTGGCTGGGAAGCCTACACTGAACCTGCAAGGTCAGTGTAGGAGCTGTCACCTTTTGGTGAATCTACCACTTCAGCAGATTAAATTGTTCCATATCCACCGTATCCCGATTACGATATATCGACAGCACAATAGCTAAACCCACCGCCGCTTCTGCAGCTGCTACGGTAATTACAAACACAGTAAAAACTTGACCCTTAATCCCTGCTGAGTCTAGAAAATTAGAGAACCCCATTAAATTCAGGTTCACCGCATTCAGCATTAGCTCAATGGACATCAGCACCCGCACGGCATTGCGGCTAGTCACTAGACCATAAATCCCGATGCAAAACAAAGCCGCAGCAAGCAGTAAAAAGTATTGGAGTTGAAGTTCCATAAATTATGATGTTTTATGTAGGTAATAGTAGCTTTTCAATGGGTAATTAATGGTTGATTTTTGCTCCTTGCTCGTTGACAGTCAACCTTCAACCAAACACTAACAAACACTAAACTGTTGTCTTATTTAGAATCACCTGGGACAGAAGCAAGCTCCCGAGGACGCTCAGGTAATGTCAAAGCTGTAGCAATTTCCTGATCTCTCGACACCAATTCCTCAGGAATATAATCCCGACGAGCTATGATAATTGCCCCTACCATTGCCATTAACAAAAGTACAGAAGCTAGCTCAAACGGCAATAAAAAGTCACTGAAAAAATGCTGACCAATCTCCACAGCAGTATTAGTAACAACCATAGCTGGCTCAATTTCGACTGACCATGGCGTTACCAAAACCATTGTACTCAGAAGCGCAAACAAACCAATACAGACTATAGCCGTTGACCCAGTGCGCACCCAGCGCTTAGTCATTGGTGTAAAATCCTCTCGCTTATTCACCAACATGATGGCAAATAAAATTAGGACATTGACCGCCCCAACATAGATTAATATCTGTGCTGCTGCCACGAAGTCAGCATTTAGGAGAATATACAATCCAGAAATACCGATGAAAACACCAGCCAGTAAAAACGCTGAGTATACAATGTTGGAAAGAAGGACAACCCCTAAAGCCGCCCCAATCATCATCACCGATAGTATGGCAACAGAAATTATCTGAACCCCTTGGGCTAGATTCATGTTTAACTTATCTCCTCGTGATATATTTTTTGCTAATCGTGATTAGTTATAAGTCATTGGTCACAGTCAACATTCACTAGTTAACCGCCACTAGTTAACAGTTAGTATTAACTATTTTGATAGTTAACCTTGGCCCATAGCCCACGGGAGCGTTTCCAACCTACCCTTGACCGAACGCCAAAGGCGAAAAACCTTGGCCCATAGCCCACGGGAGCGCTTTCAACCTTGAACATTCAACATTCAAGCCTTAACCTTTAACCATTAACTGTCAACCTTGGCCAATAGGCCACGCGATCGCGTTTAACCTCGAAAAGACCAATGACTAAGAACTAACTCTTAACGTCTTCTTCCTTTGATTCCATTTGCTCGAGAATTTCCTCTGGACGCATACCAGCCCGTTGAGAACCTGCTGGCAAATCATGAGGATCCATAACCCCTTTTGGTAGATAAGCCAATTCCCGTAGAGGAGTTACCATCGGGTCTTGGGTAACTTTATAGGGGAGGCGTCCCAGGGCTACATTATCATAGTTCAACTCATGACGGTCGTAGGTAGAAATTTCATACTCTTCCGTCGCTGATAGACAGTTAGTGGGGCAGTATTCAATGCAGTTAGCACAGAAAATACAAACTCCGAAATCTATACTGTAGTGCTTGAGATTTTTCTTCTTAGTAGCTTTATCAAACTCGTAATCTACCACTGGCAAGTTAATCGGACAAACCCGCACACAGACTTCGCAGGAAATACACTTATCAAATTCAAAATGAATCCGACCGCGATAGCGCTCAGAGGGGATTAGTTTTTCGTAAGGGTATTGTACTGTAATGGGACGCCGTTGCATGTGATCAAAAGTCACCGATATCCCTTGACCAATGTAGCGAGCAGCCTGCACAGTTTCTTTAGCGTAGTCGCCAACCTGTTTGAGGAACTTCAGCATAATAATAGTTTAGTGTCTCTCTCTTGTCTTGATTGTATTGCTGAGTATTGTGGTACTGATTTATGAATTCTCAATTATGGACTTTTTCCTAATTATATCCTGTCCGTTTTACTACTTATGAGTATGGATTTATACTGTTTTTTTTACTCAAAAATTATAAATTAAACAGACTTGATATAACTAATAACTAACCACCAAAGGCAATTGGAAATGCCAATTTAAGAGCAGCAGTTAATAGAAGATTTACCAAAGCTACTGGTAGTAGAAACTTCCAGCCTAAGTTAAGCAATTGGTCAATCCGAACCCGAGGCAGTGTCCAGCGTAACAGAATAGCTGTAAAGATCAGGAAGTAAGCCTTGAGCAGGGTCATGGTAATCCCTAAAGAAGCAGTAATCACCTGCAACCAGGAACTGGTTTCACTCACCCCTAGCCAGCCGGCGAGTTTATCCAGAGGAATGGGGAACTCCCACCCACCCAGATAGAGCACTGCTACGAGCAAGGCAGACAACACGAGATTGACGTAGGAACCAACATAGAACAAACCAAATTTCATCCCGGCGTATTCTGTCTGATACCCAGCTACCAGTTCTTCTTCTGCTTCGGGTAAGTCAAAGGGGAGTCGCTCGCATTCTGCCAAGGCCGAAATCCAAAAAATTAGGAAACCTACTGGTTGACGCCAGACATTCCAACCGAGAATGCCGTATCCGGATTGCTGATCAACGATGTCAATGGTGCTGAGGCTGTTGGACATCATGACAACAGCTAGAACCGCTAATGCTAGAGGAATCTCGTAGCTGATAGACTGAGCTGCAGCTCTTAAGCCTCCGAGTAAGGAATACTTATTATTAGAGGCGTAGCCAGACATTAACAAACCAATCGGCTGAATGCTCGACAAAGCAATCCACAGGAATATGCCTGTGCCCACATTGGTAATTACCAAGTTTTGTCCAAACGGTACAATTAGGTAGGAGATAAATACAGGCAGTACAACCAGGATTGGTCCGAGGGTGAATAATAAAGAATCAGATTTGGCTGGAATAACATCTTCTTTGAAGACGAGTTTGATGCCATCTGCTACAGGCTGGAGTACCCCTAGAGGTCCAGCGTATTCTGGACCAATGCGCTGTTGAGCAGCAGCAGAAATTTTTCGTTCTAACCAGACCACTACCAAAACCCCTACGGTGGCAACGGTAATCATTAGAAATAGGGGTAATGGCATCCAAATGGCTTTAGCTGCACCAGCGGGGATGCCTAGATCACTTAGCGATTGAATAAAACTGCTTTGGAGGTCAATTCCTGGATTCATATTTTCCCATGAAGGTTATCATTGAGACCATCGATACCGCTGGTATCAGTGGGTATAAGTTTCTTTATGAAGATTTTTTGAGAACTTCAGTGTCTAGTATATACTTGAGAGCTGAATTTCTCCCCATCACCCAATCACTCCTTGTCTATCCTAGACCTAAAGCATTGCTAGGATAGCTCTATCGCTATTGTTTTTATATATAGGGTTCATCACCAATTGGATGGGAGTGCGATCGCGCTGTATTGATACCGCTTAGGCCACGCTACGCGAACACATTTCTACTTCAAACTTCTACTTAACAGACTTCAAGCTAAACTTTCAAGTACATCGACCCATCTTTGACCCCAATGAGCCTGTGCATAAATCCTGGGTGTCCTCAGCCCCGTAACCCTGATACAGACCTATTCTGCTCAAGCTGCGGTTCTGAGTTATTGCTGGCGGGACGTTATCGGGTCAGCCGATTACTTGGAGAAGGTGGCTTTGGACGAATCTATGAGGTGACTCACAAGGGAATTGCCAAGGTTCTCAAAATTTTGATTAACGATGAACCTAAAGCTGTAGAACTTTTTGAGCAAGAAGCCAGAGTTCTGACTCAGCTCAATCACCCAGGTATTCCTAAAGCAGAGGAAAATTTTACCTTCTTTCCCAGAAACCACCAAACCCCCCTATACTGTTTGGTTATGGAAAAAATCTCTGGGCTTAATTTAGAGGAGTATCAAGAAAAACGAGGAAATCGCCCAATTGATGAAAAATTAGCCTTGGATTGGTTATTTCAAATCGTTGATATTCTCCAAGCAGTTCATCAGGAAAACTTTTTCCATCGAGATATCAAACCTTCTAATATTATTTTGCGTCCAGATGGACAACTAGTATTAATTGATTTGGGTGCGGCTCTTATAGAAAGACGATAGAATGGGGAAGAGTTTTTTAACCCAAGCTGTCCTGTAGCAGTGTTTTGAGAGAAAAAACCGAAGGACTCGACAGGCGCAACCGCAGCAGTATGAGCCAGG
>NZ_JAAHHM010000043.1:0-53539 GCF_010692445.1 Moorena sp. SIO3E8
TGTAATTAGGTACATAGATCCCCCCTAACCCCCCTTAAAAAAGGGGGGAATTAGATGGAAAAGTCCCCCTTATTAAGGGGGATAATGGGGGATCTGAATCAGGGATTAACAAAACTGACATGCACCCCACTACGAGGAGAGCGCAATTACCCTTATCCATTACCTATTAACAGACTAGTATAAGACGTTGTTGATGGATTAGCGTTGCATAAAATAAGCGATTATCCGTAGGATACGCTACGCGAACGCACTGTCTTATAACCAGGATTTACGCACCAATATCATACCCGGTTTATCGTGATAAATCAAAGGCTGAAATCAGTGTAATTACCGTCAATAACCGAGTTGGCGGCTTAACTTTGAAGAAGATACTGATTTCAGCTATGGAATTGAGTTTTACCGATATGAAATAGCGCCAAAAGGGCTAAATTAGCGTGAGTTAGTAATTGGTAATTGCTAACTAGCTCACTGTTACCCACTCAGTCTTTAGTACTGACGCACATAGTACTCATAACTAACGCACTGGGAAAAATGAAAAAAGCACTAATTACAGGGATTTCTGGACAAGATGGATCTTACCTTGCAGAGCTTTTGCTAAGCAAAGGTTATGAAGTTCATGGAATTGTGAGGAGACCAGCGGTTGAAGACCCAGCAGGTAAGCTGTCTAATCTCAGGACTATCAAAGACAACGTTGTTTTACATGTTGCGTCTTTAGAGAATCACTTGTCACTCTATAAGGTTATTGCCAAGATTAAACCCGACGAGTGTTATCACTTAGCTGCATCGAGTTTTGTTAGTTATTCCTTTGATGATGAATCGTCTATCTTAACCAGTAATTTTAATGGAACCCACCATTTACTGGCATCAATTAAGGAAGTGGTACCGGAGTGTCGTTTCTTTTTTGCTGGTTCTTCTGAAATGTTTGGCAGGGTGTTCCATGCCCCTCAAAATGAGCTGACTCCTTTTAATCCCCGGTCTGTGTATGGTATTTCCAAGCTGGCAAGTCATCATCTGGTGCAAAACTATCGTAACCAGTATGGTATTTTTGCTTGTACCGGTATTCTTTACAATCATGAATCCCCAAGGCGTGACTTTAAGTTTGTCACTCGCAAAATTACCTCTACTGTCGCCAAGATCAAGCTGGGGTTGGAAAATAAGCTTTATCTAGGAAATCTAGATGCTCTCAGGGACTGGGGATATGCTCCGGATTATGTCTATGCCATGTGGCTGATGCTGCAAAACCATTCTCCAGAGAATTATGTAATTGCTTCCGGAGTGAATCACTCGGTTCGTGAATTAGTAGATTGTGCGTTTAGTCACGTGGGTCTTGATTATCAAGATTTTGTGGAAGTTGATCAGAGGTTTTATCGTCCGACAGAAGCAGTGCCCCTTTGTGGAGATAGCTGGAAAATTCGGGATGAGCTGAATTGGAAGAGTAAAAATAAATTTCCTGATATTGTCGCGGAAATGGTGGAGAGTGATCTTAGTTTTTTTAGCTAAAAATTTAAAAAACTTAGCCTAAATAACAATCCTAATAGCATAATAGGTCTAAATCAAGCCAGTGAGTATTCTATATAAGATTGCTGAAATCAAGCTTATTGATTCTGTTATCAGGTTTACAAAATCAACTAAATTGTGGCAAGACAAGCACTTCATATTAAGGGAATTTAAATTTATTAAACAAGCTGCTTTTTTTGCGATTACTTTAACGATACTTGCCTCACTATTTGAAGGGTTTGGATTAGGGTTCATCCTCAATTTTTTACAAAGTATTACCGACCCTAATGCTACCCCAATCCAGACAGGAATTAACTGGATCGATATGTGGTTGCTTGGAGTAAATAGACCGTTTAATGAGAGAATTTACCGGATATCTGCTCTAATTCTGATCACAACCTGGTTGCGTTCAGCCTTTATGTTTGGTGGGCGCAGGTACAGCATGATAACTCAGATGAATTTGTTAGATAGGCTGCGCAAGAAGCTATTTGAGCAACTTCAACGGCTGAGTTTGGGTTACTTTTCTCATAGCCGTTCTGGAGCGCTAGTTTACAGTCTAACCACCGAACTAGAAAAAATTAATCAAGCTTTTGATGTGACAGCTGTTATGTTAACTAGAGTTTCTCTTCTAGTTGTCTATGTCACATCAATGTTCTTGCTGTCTTGGCAACTTTCCATTGCCTCATTAATGCTCTTTAGCCTCATGAGTGTTGGTCTTTCTAACTTGGTTAAAAGGGTACGAGAGACAAGTTTTGATGTTTCCAAGGCAGGCAGTAACTTTACCTCAGTTGCTGTAGAGTTTATCAATGGCATTCGCACAGTTAAGGCATTTGCGAGTCAGGACTTTGAGCGTAGACGATTCTATAACGCTAGCGAAAACGTTGCAAACATCACTATCAAATCTGCTTCATTTGGGTTTGCCATAGAACCGATTGCGGAAAGCGTAGCCACCACAATTCTGATCGGCATGATTATTGTAGCCTTTACCATCTTCGTTCCTAATGGACAGATGCAGGCAGCTTCATTACTGACCTTCTTGTTTGTTTTGTTTCGTCTGATCCCGATTATACGTCTGATTAATAATGCCAGAGGCCGTCTGGGGGAATTCACCGGACCAATGAATAACATTAAAGAGCTGCTGAGAACTGACAACAAACCATACTTGCAGAATGGTAACGTGGAATTTTCCGGATTGCAGCGAGCCATTGAGTTTGGTTCCGTGGATTTTGGTTACGATCCCTCTAACCTAGTACTGCACGATATTACCTTAACTATCAACAAGGGAGAAACAACAGCCCTGGTCGGTGCTTCTGGTTCAGGTAAAACTACCCTTGCTGACTTAATTCCTCGATTTTATGACCCAACGGCAGGTAAAGTTATCATTGATGGCACTGACTTACAAGAGTTTGACATCAACTCTGTGCGTCGTCAGCTAGCTATTGTCAGTCAGGATACATTTATTTTCAACACCTCTGTTCGCAATAACATTGCTTATGGTTCAGAACAGGCAGATGACGAAGCAATTCGAGAAGCCGCAAAACTTGCCAATGCATTAGACTTCATCCTAGATTTGCCTGAAGGTTTTGACACGCAACTGGGTGATCGCGGAGTTCGATTATCTGGAGGTCAACGTCAACGGTTAGCAATTGCTCGTGCTTTACTGCGAGCACCAGAGATTCTGATCTTAGATGAGGCAACTAGTGCCCTAGATTCTGTGTCTGAGCGCCTGATTCAGGAGTCCTTAGAAAAACTTTCTGTAGGACGGACAGTAATTACCATTGCCCATCGCTTATCGACCATTTCCAAAGCTGATAAAGTAGTCGTTCTCGAACAGGGGCGAATTGTAGAGCAAGGAAGGTATGAAGAGTTACTCGAAAAGCGCGGTAAACTTTGGAAATATCACAAAATGCAGCATGAAGTTGGTCAAAAAAATTGAGACTATATCGTAGTGATTGTCACTATTAACAATTAGTAGTAACTATAATTAATTGCTTGTCAATATTATCGGAGTATTAACATGTTCATAATTGTTAGAAAAACAGGTCAATTAGGCAATAGAATGATGCTATTTGCCAATTTTATGGCTTTTGCAATGGAATACAACCTCAAATTTATAAATCCTGCTTTTGATGAATATGCAGTTTTTTTTGAGGGAACCCATAACGATTTTTTTTGTCGATACCCTGCTCAAAAATCAGTTCTTAAAGGCAATAGCCTTAAACTGAAAAGAAATTTTCATAGAGTTGTTTATCATTCAACCCGATTATTGGTTAAAGATGCTACAGATTTCCAGTTTGCTAATCTAAAAATCTTAAGAGATACTGGAGTACACAGCGGAGTAATTTTTGATGATAACTTTGCTAAGTATTTCAAAAACAATCAATTGGTATTTATTCATGGATTTTGGTTTAGAAATCCTGTTTTATTTTTGAAGTATTCAGACACAATCAGAAAGTTTTTTACGCCACTAAAACAACATACTGAAAATATCAACAAACTCGTAACCAACCTCAAAAATTCCTGTGATATTCTGGTTGGTGTTCACATTAGACAGGGAGATTATAAAAAATTGCTAGGAGCAAAATATCTCTACAGCACTGATGATTATGTGAACTTAATGAAAAAAACAGAACGTCTTTTTCCAGGAAAAAAAGTGAACTTTTTAATATGTTCAAATGTGCCCCAGGACAGAGATAAATTCTCAAAATTAGATTTTGCTTTTGCCAACAACCACATTGTAGAAGATATGTACTCACTTGCTCAGTGTGACTATATCATAGGTCCCCCAAGTACCTATAACATGTGGGCTGGTTTTTATGGACGGGTACCTTTGTACTGGATTGAGGATCCCAAGGCTGACATATCGTTAGAGAGTTTTCAAATTTATGATGTGCCACTAGATGTCGCTCCAGTTTCATTTGCATAGTAATTAATTCCTTATTATAACCAGAGGCAAGATAACAAGGATATGTCAAACCATCAAGAAGGGCAAGAGCCGCTAGTCAGTGTTATCATCCCCACCTATAACCGCTTGAGCTACCTCAAGCAAGCAATTGAAAGCGTACTCCAACAGACCTACAAAAATCTTGAAATTATTGTTTCTGACGATTGTAGCCCTGAGAATCCGCAAGCTATGATTGAGTCCTTTCAAGATGCTCGGATCCGATTCCGTCGGAACTCAAAGAATCTAGGAAATGGTCCCAATGTTGCTGGCGCATTTAAACAAGCTCAGGGAAAATATGTAGCGAGCCTCAATGACGATGACCTGTGGAATCCAGACTTTTTAGAAAAGTTAGTTCCTCCCCTAGAAGCGAATCCAAATGTAGTTGTAGCTTTTTGCGACCATTATATTATAGACGCAGATGGCGTAATTAATGATGCAACTACTGAAGCACATACCCGGCTTTGGAAACGTGACCAACTTAAAGCAGAGGTATACCAGCCGTTCTGTACTATCGGACTAGTAGACCGATCAGTGTCTCCTGCATCCTCTGCTGTGATTCGCAGGGACAAGGTTAATTGGGATGAACTGTTGTCAGTGGGGGTCTATTGGGATTACTACCTAACCTATTTAGCTTGCCGCAGTGGTGATGGCGCGTACTACTATCCAGAAAGACTGACTCGATACCGCGTGCATGAGTTATCTGAAACCCATATCAGTGGGAGTGGAAACGCCAAGGCTCAGATTCGCAAAGGCAAATCCGGTATTTTTTGCTACGAACACTTTTTAGCAGATCCTCAATTACAAAAGCATCGGAGTTACTTTACCCAGAAATTAGCACAAGCCAACACAACTATGGCTATTGGGCTGATACGGCATGGACGGGTAGCAGAAGCACGCCCCTATCTTTTTCGTGCCTTGAGTCAAAATTTTAGTCTGCGAACTGTAGCAGCTCTCATGCTCAGCGTTATACCTCAACAATTAGCAAATCCTTTCGAGATATCTTGGAGAGGAGAAAGTATCCGACAGACAAAAGTACATTAAAAATTACATTAATAATTTCAGGAATTAAGCTGAATATTTCGACACCAGAAAACGTAAAAGAAGTTCTTCCTCCCTAGGATAGTTAGAAGCATTTGAGGCATGTATACTGCTATACAACAAACCTAAGAGTCAATCATGACTAAAATCCTTTACCTAATTGCTTCTCATAGCAATCCAGACCACATTGTCAGACTAGTCAAGAAACTTAAGACTGGTAACCCTGAGTCCCAGGTCTTAATTCACCATGATCAATCTAAGTCGAGCCTTAGCCCAACTTCTTTTGAGCAGATCAACAATGTTCACATCCTGGAAGACTATGTTCCAGTTGGGTGGGGAGATTTTTCCATGGTGGAAATGGAACTTCGCTGCATCAACTGGTTAATAGATAATTCTGTCACATTTGACTGGTTAATCTTCCTCTCTGGTCAAGACTATCCCCTTCAGCCAATCAGCCAAATCGAGCAGTTTTTGAAGAACACCGAATATGACGGATTTCTGGAATATTTTCCGGTACAAGAACCACCAGAAACGGCTTGACACTGGGGCAAAGATTTGGGCATAGAGCGCTATTTTTTTCTCTACTATAAGCTGCCAGCTAGTCTAAAGACTATACTATATAAACTAGATCGTATAGTCAATTGGCAGCCCCTAGTCCGGATCAGGGCTGGTAAGTTTGGTGCCAGAATAGCAATCCGTTGCGTTTCAACACCTTTCACCCCAGAGTTTAAGTGCTACGCGGGTTCTCAGTGGCACACACTCTCCTATCGCTGTATTCAATATATCCATCAATTTGTTGAGCGTAACCCAGCATTTGTACAACACGATCGAAACACACTCGTACCAGATGAGTCTTTCATCCAAAGCATCCTGCTCAACCAGTCCATGCTAAAAATAGTCAATGATAACAAACGTTATATCTCTTGGACTCCTCCCTATCCAGCCATCATGGGTGTCCAAGATTTTGAGTCAATGATTACCTCTGGTAAGCACTTTGCCCGCAAGTTCGATGACAAAGTAGATGCCAAAGTTCTCGATATGCTTGACAAACATCTTGGGGAAGATCGGGAGAATAGGCAAGAATATAGCTATAGTAATTCTGATGTTTATAAGGTTTAAATTAGGATGGCTAGATCAGGTATTTATACCAAATACGATTCTCACAAACCCTTTATAAAAATTGACCAAATCCAGTTCCATCGTCAATAATATAGGCCATGAAAATAAAAGGGGTATGATAACCAGATTTAGTATAATTTATAAAGCAGATATCTGATAAAATCCATATCTTAACTTTTTACCTCTGGCAATTCATTATCTAGGTTGGTAATAGAAACATAAATTCCAAGGAATCTGTCAATGGCATTAATCGTTCCAGATGCAATCCCCTCAAAAGCAAGCAGTGGAGAAAAGCGACTCTTCAAAATCCTCAGAGATGAACTCCCCGATGATTGTCATGTATGGTATGAACCCAACATAAACAAACTCTACCCCGATTTCATCATTCTCGGACCGACATTGGGACTATTAATCCTGGAGGTGAAAGGTTGGAAAGCTAGCCAAATTCTATGGGCAAGTGATCAAAAATTTAAAATTAAACGAATGAATGGACGGATTGAAACTCAACAATCCCCATTGAGACAGGGCAAGGGTTATCGGGATACATTGCTTAATAAACTCAAAAGTTACTCAATTCTCTGTCAAGATGAGGAGGACTATCAAGGAAAGTTAGCCTTTCCCATTGGATTCGGGGCGATAATGACTAATATCTCTGAAGCCAAAGCCAGAAATGAAAACATCTACTCAATTCTGGAGAAGCCTCAAGTTGTCTACAAAGATGAATTGCTCGAATGGGATGGTATCGGTGAACGGGCTTTGATGAAGCGATTAGAGGATATGTTCACTGTTCGGTTTAAGTTTATGGGTTTGGAAGATGACCAAATTAGCACTATCAAGGGTGTCATTCATCCTGAAATTGTTGTCAATAAAGAACCTGCAACAATTAAAAGTGTGCCCTCTGGATTTACCCTCAAACCCGATGCAACTGTAATCAAAACTCTGGACAATAAACAGGAAAAGTTGGCTCGTTCTCTTGGCCATGGTCATCGATTGTTCTGTGGCGTAGTGGGGTCAGGCAAAACTATAATCTTACTTAGTCGCGCCAAGTATCTCGCTGGGGAAAACTTCAACAAAAGAGTCCTGATTCTGTGCTTCCACAAAACATTAGCAGCCTACTTGCGATCGCTTATCGAAGAAGAAAACAATCCCCTATATCAAGAACGGATTCGAGTTATACACTTCCACGCTTGGGCTAAATCCATCATGGGCCGATTACCCAATTTCAAAGATTACAACTCAGAAGAAGAATATAACGAGGTGTTAGCTGATCTCCTTGTGGAAGCCCTATCTGATATTCCCACAGAAGAAAAATGGGATGCTGTACTTGTTGATGAAGCTCACACCTTCTATCCCAATTGGTTTAGGTGTTGCAAAGAGGCACTCAAAGACCCAGATAATGGTGACTTGCTTATCGTTTCGGATAAAAGTCAAAGTATCTACAAACGCCAAAAGTTCACCTGGAAGTCAGTCGGAATCAAGGCAAAGGGCAGAGTTAAGAAACTCAAGGACAACTATCGAAGCACCAAAGAAATCTTATCCGCCGCTTGGGATTTAGTTAAGTCATTCTCGATTAAAGAAGATGGAGAAGAAACCTTTCCCGTTGTTAAACCCTCTGCTGCACTCCGCCAGGGCAAACGTCCAACTCTGTATCTGTGTGAGAGTCGAATGGCAGAAGTTGAAAATGCGATCGCACAAATTCAGCAACTCACCAGTCAAGGTTACCAACCCCAAGACATCGCTATCATCTATCGGTATTTGACAGACTACGAAAAGGAACCGTTTAGCTTTCTGACTCAACAGTTAGAATCGGGCTTGGGCTACTATTGGGTCTGTAAAGACAATAAAAACAAGGAGAATTACAGCATCCATCATCCAGGAGTAAGACTGATTACCGCCAAGTCTTCCCTCGGTCTGGAGTTCAAAGCCGTGATTCTTCTGTGGGTGCAGCAGTTTGGGTGGGTGCAGCAGTTTGGCGTGAAAGATGAAGCCGAGGCTAGACGGGAACTTTACGTTTCAATGACTCGCGCTCAAGATATCCTGCATTTGTTTGGGTCGGGTCAGTTTAAGTTATTGAAAGGCTTGCAAGAATGCGATCACTTAGATATTGTAAGCTGAGATTTTCCTAGAACAAATTATCCTAATGGCTGACCCCACCATTTCCATACTCTTTGTTAAAAAGTAATTTCCATCCCTGAATTAACGCCTGTTCTAACGGCTGTCGTGCCTTTCTCTCAACCGGAGTATCCCAGCAAAACGCGGTATTCACAAAGGTTTTTAACTCATACTGGTGGTTAAGGATGATGTAGTCTTAAGGATTTCTCACCAAAAGGGGTATGAGAACCGGATTTAGTATTAAAGACTTCTGCCAAGGATGCACTAGTCAGAGTTTTCGATAATTTTAACAGGATAGCTACTCATGAAACTCTGTATCGTTACCCACAAAGTCATGAAAAATGATGGCCAAGGTCGAGTCAACTATGAAGTTGCCAAAGAAGCCATTCGTCGCGGTCATCAGGTCACCTTATTAGCCAGTAATGTCGCCCCAGAACTCCAGCAGAGTAATCAGGTAAACTGGATTTTAATTCCAGTTAAAAGGTGGCCAACAGCACTAATTCGTCATCTAGTCTTTTCCTGGCGGAGTGGCAATTGGTTAAATCAACACCGTAGTCAGCTGGACTTAGTAAAGGTTAACGGGTCCATTACCAGAGTTGGATCAGATGTGAATGCCGTACATTTTGTCCACAGTTCTTGGTTGCGATCGCCTGCCCATACCTCTCGGCTACGTCGGGATTTGTATGGTCTTTACCAGCGGCTAGTTACAACCTTGAATGCCCATTGGGAAAAAAAATCCTTCCGTCAGGCAAAAGTAGTAGTTGCAGTTTCCGGAAAGGTCAAGAAAGAATTAGTAGACATTGGTGTACCCCCTGAATCCATTCGGGTGATTGTCAATGGTGTTGACTTACAAGAATTTTCTCCCGGTGTCGCTGACCGCAAACAATTGGGTCTTCCTGAGGGAGTGCCTTTAGCATTTTTTGCTGGAGACATCCGAACACCTCGGAAGAACTTGGATACAATTCTGCACGCCTTAGTCCAAGTGCCTGAATTACACCTAGCTGTTGCTGGCATCACAGAAGGTAGTCCTTATCCTCAGCTAGCTGCAACGCTAAATGTGAGTGAACGGGTACATTTTCTCGGGTACCGACGTGACCTACCACAGATCATGCGAGCGGTAGATTTATTTGTCTTTCCATCCCGCTATGAAGCCTGCACACTAGTGCTCCTAGAAGCAATGGCTTCTGGCTTGCCAGTCATTACCGCCAGCACAGCCGGGGGGGCTGAATTAGTTACCCCAGCCTGCGGAGTGGTCTTGTCTGACCCCAACGATACCCAGGCTTTGGCAAAGGAGTTAAGCCTTCTGGCTACTAATCCTGAAAAAAGGAAACAGATGAGCCAAGCTGCACCAATGATAGCCGCCCAATACAGTTGGGAAAAGATGGCACAAAGCTATGTGGATTTATTTGAAGAACTGATCAAGTAGTCTAAATTTAATGTTTTCCAAAGGGAACAGGGAATAGGGAATAGCGGATCTGGGAATAAAAATTATCACAATTCCTACACGGATCCCTATTGTAATTAATCGGTTTTTGTTGACTGTTGACTGTTGACTGTTTACTGTCCAATAAAACTCTGGTTCGGTTTCCCATCTTGCATGCATGCCTCTTGCCTCTTGGCTCTTGCCTCAGGGAGTGTGTTCACAACTCAAATACAAACGCTATAACTAGTTATGTCTAAAATTCCCACTGAGCTCGAACCTATTGTTGATGAAATTAGTACCTTTACCGAGCTGCTGAGAGACGAGGTAAACCATCGAGTCTGGCAGGAAGCGCTGCAACTAGGCTGGAATGTGTGTCAAGATGCCCAAAACTTTGGAGTTACCCCTCACCAGTATGATTCCAAGATGGAGGATCTTTATAAAAATGGGTATGGCTTCATATTTGAAACAATGGTTTTTTGGGCTAGACCTGGACGAAAGCAATTGATAGAAATAAGCCTAGAAAGGATTCAGCAGTATGCCTCACAGAAAGGGAAGATAACTGGTGATTTAAAAATTTTGTTACTAGGTGATGGTACAGGCAATGACTCTCTGTACTTAGCGATGAATGGTTGTCACGTTGATTACTGCGACTTCCCAGGCAGTAAAATCTATGATTTTGTCACCAAGCGATTTAAACATTATGGCTTGTTAGACAATGGCATCAACCTGATTCCCACCTATGAAGCCTGTTTGGATAATCAGTACGATGTTGTGATTTCTTTCGATGTTCTCGAACACCTTACTGAGCCATGGATCGCCATTGCTAATATACGCTCCATGTTAAAAACAGAAGGCATTGCACTGATCACCGATGCTTATGGTGATGTTACCGCTAGACACCCAACTCATTTAGAGTCAAATCGAAAATTTAAAGGTCAAAGTCCCTTCATGTTTTTGAAAAAGGGCATGGTGCTTACTTGGTATGGTTCAGTCTTTAAGCCTATGGAATTTACCAAGGTCGATAAGTGGTCTTTAAGGGATTATTTTATTCTCTGGCAAGATAAAAAGGTGATAGTAGAATATTTGTCTGGTAAATCAGGACTATTGAAACAATTTGTTAAAAATTTTTTGGTCAATAAATAACCCGAACGAGCCTTTTTTGGAAACTAACCGGATCGCTATTTGTTGCTGTTGAATAAAAAAATAGCACTCTTGACGAACGAAAATTAAACAGTTTTTACGGTTATTTTATTTTAACATAACTTTCGTATAAAGGAACTACTCCTGATGCAGGACATGAAACCAGTTGCTATTTGCATCCCTACCTATAATCAAGCCCAGTACTTATGGGAGTCAGTGGGTAGCGCCTGTGGTCAAACCTATCCCAATGTGGAAGTTTGGGTGTCAGACGACGCTAGCACTGATGAAACCCCTGAGGTGATGGCACAACTATGCCAGCAGTTTTCTCAAGTACGGTACTATCGGCAGCCTAAAAACCTAGGTATGGCGGCTAACAACAATTGGGTTTTGAAACAGCCAAACACTGAATTTATTGTTCGTTTGGATTCAGATGATGCCCTGTTACCCAACTATGTAGAAACGTTACTACCCCTGCTAGAGAACCATCCAGAGGCGGGTTATGCCCATAGTGCTGTGCAGGAAATTGATGAACGCAGTAACAATCGAGATGTGCGACGTATTGCAAGACAGCACGAGTTTCAGAGCGCAGACGACTCACTACGAGCCGCAGTTTTTGGCGTAAAAGTAGCTGCAAATATCGCTATGTTTCGGGCTGAAGCGTTGCCAGCAGTTAGGTTTTATGAAGATAGTCCCGATTTTACACAGGACTATAACATGTGGGTCAGAATGGCAGATGCGGGTTATGGCAACGTTTATGCCAATGAGATATTAGCGCGTTATCGCGTTTGGACTGATGCTAAAAATCTACGTCCTAAGCGTAAAAATATTGAATTACAAGGATGTATTCGGGTTTTTGAAGACAGTATATTGCCTGGTTTTAAGCGACGGGGTTGGGATACAAAGGTGATTGAAAACCAGCGTCGTAAACTGGCTTTAAGACACACAGCATACTGTTATCGTCCACTATTCAATGATGTAGAACGCGCCGAGCTGATTGCTCTATTGAAAGAGTTAGGAGATTCACCAGCTTTGCGATTTCGCATGTTCCTATCGAGATTGGGTTTTCGTGCTGTCTTTGAATGGACAATTTCTATGGAATTACGGTTGAAAGGTATGGTGAAAGGTTGGTTAAGTACTCTACAGAGTTATTTACGGTCTCAAACAGCGGGATAGTAATCTGTTTAGAATTGAGAATTTAGAATTGAGAATTTAGAATTTTACATTCTGCATTCTGCATTCACCATTCTGCATTCTGACAAACAACCTTTAACCTTCCAACCTTCAACTTTCCAACCTTCAACCGTCTAACCTTGGCCAAAAGGCCACGCAATCGCGTTCAATCTAACTCAACAGTAGAATAAATGAGAATCACTGTTATAGTCCCCACCTATCGCCGTTCAAAAGACCTAGAACGCTGTTTAGAGGCGCTGGAGAAGCAAACTCGACCAGCGGATGAGGTCTTGGTGATTGTACGGGATACTGATGCTGAAACTTGGGCATTTCTTGAAGCATTCAACCCTGAGGTTTTACCCATGCGTCCTGTGAAATTAATTATTCCCGGGCAAGTGGCTGCTCTCAACGCAGGTCTTGATAGAGCACAGGGAGATATTATTGCTATTACCGATGATGATGCTGCTCCCCGTGGCAATTGGTTAGCTGATATTGAAACTCACTTTCTGTCAGATCACCGGATCGGAGGTGTCGGTGGACGGGATTGGGTACATCTGGGTAACTACCTGGAAAATGGCGCTAGAGAACGAGTGGGTCGAGTGCAATGGTATGGACGGGTGATTGGTAATCATCACCTGGGGGTAGGTTTACCTCGGGAGGTGGATGTCCTGAAAGGAGCTAACATGAGCTATCGACGGACTGCTATATCGGGCTTGCGCTTTGATGAGCGTCTACGAGGGAAAGGAGCTCAAGTCCATAATGATCTGGCCTTTAGTCTAGCCCTAAGAAAAGCAGGTTGGAAGCTAATTTATAACCCAGGGGTAGCAGTAGACCACTATCCAGCACAGCGTTTTGATGAGGATCAGCGAGGCATAGTTTTTAGCGATACTGCCCTGATTAATGCGGCACATAATGAAACTATAGTTTTGTTAGATTACTTTCCTGTTCTACAACGGATTATATTTATAGTTTGGTCAACATTGGTGGGAACACAAATTAAACCCGGTTTCCTACAATGTTTGCGGTCTTTCCCCAAGGAAGGACTTTTAGCAGGACAAAAGTGGCTTGCTTCTTTGCGTGGACGTTGGCAGGGTTGGTTGAGCTGGAAAAAGTGCTTAGGCTAGCAAAAGGAATGGTTGAAGGGTGTTAGGTGAATAATCTCTTAGTTTTAGGGAGCAGGGAGCAGGGAACAGGGAGCAGGGAGCAGGGAGCAAGAAATAAAATTTAAATGTATTTCACGCTTACTAATAAACGCTATAATAACTAATTCATAATAATTACTAAATCATATCTAATCTATCAGATAGAGTATTTAAAAATGCATTACATTTTTTGATATTTATATTTTAATATAATTGCTTGCCTCTTGCCTCTTCCCTCTTGCCTACTCCCTACTCCCTACTCCCTACTCCCTAAAACCTCGGACTTTTCACCTCACCCAATTGAGAACTGCTGTGTATCTAATCCCTAACACCTAATGACAAAAGGAATTCCTATCAAACTAGAACCAGCCCCTGCTTGGACAGCCATCCTGTTATTTGTTGTCATTACAATACTGGGCATTATTGCTGGTGCTGGCAGCATTCTGCGTATTCTGTTGCCTGTGGTAGGGTTTGCCGTGGGCCTTTTTCTCTATCGACGGTATCCTGTCCTCTACTTAGGTTTTATGTGGTGGCTATGGTTTCTGATGCCGTTGGTTCGTCGTTTAATTGACTATCGCAGTAACTGGGTTAATCCGAGTCCAGTATTGCTAGTAGCGCCTATAGTGACATGGATTACTGTGGATACCTTTTTAAAATACCTTCCTAGAGCCTATAAACAGGGGGGTTTGCCTTTTATTTTGGGATTCACCAGTATTTTGTATGGCTTTATCATTGGTCTGATTAAAAGCACTCCTATTTTCGCGATTCGAGGACTTATCGACTGGTTCACCCCAATTCTTTTAGGTTTCTACTTATTTATAAATTGGCGAGATTATCCTCGCTATCGCGACAACATTCAGCGCACATTCCTCTGGGGTGTATTGGTGATGGGAGTCTATGGCATAGTGCAATATGTGATTGCACCGGAGTGGGATCGATTTTGGCTGATCAACGCCAGAATGTTCTCGATGGGGAATCCCGAACCGTTCGGTATTCGTTTGTGGAGCACAATGAATTCCACTGGACCGTTTGCCGCAACCATGATGGTGGGTCTGCTGTTGTTATTTAATAATAACAGTCCTTTACGTATTCCTGCTTCCATAGCTGGTTATTTGTCTTTTCTACTAACCTTGTCACGGACGATGTGGGCGAGCTGGTTCTTTGGACTAGCTTCCCTGACCAGTTCACTCAAACCCAAAATCCAGATGCGCATCATTATTTCTATCTTGGTCATGGCAATGTGTATCGTGCCGTTAACCACTATTGAGCCATTCTCGGAAGTAATTGGTAGTCGTTTGGCAACATTTTCTGACCTTGGAAATGATCACAGCGCAGAAGTTAGACAACAGATCTATGAAGAGAGTCTTGGCAAAGCTCTTTCTATGGTTCTAGGTAATGGGATTGGAAACACATTCACTATCGAACAAGGGGAAATCCGAAGCGTTGTGATTGACAGTGGCATTTTAGATATGTTTTTTACCCTAGGCTGGTTTGGAACTCTCCCGTATATGTCTGGATTGCTCCTGCTGGTATATAGTGTGTTCCAATATCCTGAGATTCGCCGTGATTCCTTCATGAGTACTGCTCGTGCTATTGGTTTGAGTAATTTAATCGGGCTACCGATTGGTAGCGCCATGCTTGGTGTTGGGGGATGTTATATTTGGGGATTTTTGGGTCTAACTATGGCAGCACATAAGTATCACCAGCATCAAAATAAGCTTTCTTCTGAAATGGAAAGTATTGCTGAAGTGAACACTGCTAAAGATAAGAATTATGAAAATTTTCTGATCAATGGCACTGACTAAAGAAGAACAGAAGTAGGAGATGGAAAAAAACAGCCGGAGCAACAGCCGGATGTTTCAACTACCAATTCCTAACTAACTTATAGGTCAAATATGGCGGTGCTTTCCTTTTTGGGAGGGGTTTGATGCGTATACTCCATATCTTAAACCATATTAAACAAACTGGTAATGGTATTGTTAATGTAGCGATTGACGTTGCCTGTGAGCAAGCGAAAGCCGGTCATGAGGTTGCTATTGCCTCTGCTGGCGGCGGATATGAAACATTGCTAAGCCGTTATGGCGTCACTCACTTTGAACTCGATCAGACCCGAAAACCGTTGCATCTGCTCAAGGCTGCTGGGCGTTATCGAGGGATAATCAGAGAATTTCAGCCAGATATTGTCCATGGACATATGATGACGGGAGTAGTCCTAGCTCGGTTCCTACGGGGTTCAGCAAAATATAAGCTAGTATCCCATATTCACAATGTTTACCAACGTAGCTCAGTCGTGATGGGATTAGCTGAACGGGTGATTTCTGTGAGTGATGCGGTAGCAACGTCGATGTCTAAGCGGGGTATTCCCATGGGGAAAATGCCTGTGATCAAGAATCGCACTCTAGGTAGTCCCCGATTACCTGCTTTAGAAACCTGCACTCCTAAAGCTTTGGAACATCCGGCTATTGTCACGGTAGCTGGGATGAACCGACGTAAGGGAATTACTGAGTTAATTAGCGCTTTTGAGCAGGTTGCTAAGAGTTCTCCTAAGGCACATTTGTACTTAGTCGGAGATGGTCCCGACCGTCAAATGTTTGAAACTCAAGCTGCTGCATCGTCAGTTGCTGATCGTATCCACTTCGAGGGTTTTCAAAAAAATCCTCAAGCTTACATGATGGCAGCGGATGTTTTTGTCCTGGCCTCACACCGTGAGTCTTTCCCTCTGGTTTTGATGGAAGCACGACAGGTGGGTTGCCCGATTGTTGCTACTAGTGTCGATGGTGTTCCCGAAGCACTAGATTACGGTAAGGCAGGAGTGCTAGTTGCTCCTAAAAATGCGATCGCACTGGCAGATCAGATCGAAATGGTTCTGGCTAGTCCGTCTGAACAAGATAGATTAAGACGTGCAGCACAGCAAAACATTGAGGAACTGACCCTCACCACTATGGTGGAGAAGATTATTACTGTCTACCATCAGCTTCTGAGATCAAGTCCGGTTGAATACCCATAATCAAAGTGTGGGGAGTGTGGGGAGTGTGGGAAGTGTGGGGAGATGGGGAGATGGGGAGATGGGGAGATGGGGAGATGGGGAGATGGGGAGATTTTTATTAAGGGTAATTATCCGGACATGATATTACAGTCTTCAACCTACTCGTCAGCGGTCAGCGGTCAGCAGTCAGCGGTCAGCCTTGGCCGTTGGCCACGCGATCGCGTTCACCCTTCAACCTTCAAGGAAATAACCTTCAACCTTCAACCATCTAACCTTCAACCTTCAACCATCTAACCTTCAACCTTCAACCATCTAACCTTCAACCGTCTAACCTTAACCATTCAACCGTCTAACCTTCAACCTTCAACCGTCTAACCTTGGCCTTTGGCCACGCGATCGCGTTCACCCTTTAGTCTTCAGTCTCCAGCCTTTTAAATACTTTCGAGTTCAGGGAAAAAACTATGTCAATACGTATCCCCGAATGGCAATATGCTGCCATTGTTCCTGTGATCGCTGTTTTGGTAATAATTGCCCATTCTGTGATTAGCAACAATGACACTATAACTGCTGAATCCAACCCAAGCCAACGGTTGACTTACACTACCTCTTGGATCGGTAATACCTATGGTCCTGGAGGTGAGCTTCCCGGCAAGGGAAAACATGTCCAGCTATCGATTTTAGGGATGGCTGTAAGTCCCGATGGTACGGTTTATGCTAATGCTCCCTGGGATGAAGCTGGTAGAGAAGGGGGGGTTTATAAAAATGGTGATGTTCTTGGTCAACTGGATGCTACCCATGGCTGGGGACGATCGGGGGGAACTGCGATCGCAGTGAATGATAACTATATTTACATGGCGATGAGACAAACGGGTCGCTATGGCGTAGGATATCCCAATTCTGATGATAAATGGTATTGTGTTCGTCGCTATAACAGAAGTAATTATAAAGGAGCAAAATTTAAGGGGGGTAAAGGCTATGATAAGAGTATGTTGATTCTCAATACCAATCAAGGTTTGATTCGGGGAATTGCAGCAGATAATAGTCGCTTATATGTTAGTGATACCCCTAACAATAAAATCAAAGTTTATGATGCCCAGACCCTGAAACCGGTTAAAGAATGGTCAGTGAATAAACCGGGTAAATTAGCATTAGATAAAACTGGCTCATTGTGGGTTATCCAGAACAAAACCAAGACTATCCTTAAGTTAAATATAGAAACGGGCAAAGTTCAAGGTAAAATTGATTCTGTTAGGATCCCTACAGCTATTGTTGTGGATAATCAAAATCGCCTCTTAGTAGGAGATGGTGGACCTGATAACCAGATTAAAATCTTTAAAAATCTAGACAGCAGTGGCAATCCAACTCCTGATGGAACCTTTGGTGTTAAAGGGGGAATATACGCCGGAAGTCCTCAGGAAATTGGAAAAATCAGACCCTTACATTTCAATTCCATTACCGGGATTGGAGTCGATCAGGATAATAATATTTATGTCGCCAGTGATCCCAGTCGGATTTACGCTTGGCAAGCGGGTGGATTAACCGTGGATAGCTACAAACTGGATGGGACTCTCAATTGGAAATTACAAGGTCTCTTATTTATTGACATTCCTGATATTGATCCAGCGGATGAAACCGTTGTTCATACGAAAAATCAACAGTTTAAACTAGATTACAGTAAATCATCAGGTCAAGAATGGACTCATGTCGCCCATACCGTTAATCCCTTTAAGTATCCTAATGATAATCGGATTAAGAAGACTATCAAGCATAATGCTGGTGCTATGATTCGCCGGGTTAAAGGTCGGAAGCTGATGTTTACTAATAGTATGTATACCGAGTCAGCTGGGATCCATGTTTATCGGTTTAATCCGGCAACTGATGGGGAAGTCGCTATTCCCACTGCCTCATTTTGGGGAAGTCAATTAGATTATCGCTATTGGCAAGATAAAAACGGTAATGGACAAGAGGAACAGGCTGAACAAGGTGAATATAATCAAGGACAAAATTATCGAGGGTGGGCATTTTGGCCTGATGATGACGGTAATATCTGGATAGGTACATCAACAAACGGGATTAAAAAACTATCCCTTAAAGGGTTTGATTCCTACGGCAGCCCGATTTACGATATTAACCAGCAACAATCCTTTGACATGCCAAAGGAATTTAAAATTATTCAACGACTTGAGTATCATCCGAAAACCGATACCATGTACATTGCTGGATATTCACCGACGTTTGATAAAAGGGGTGATTGGGGATTGATTGGTAACAGAGCTGTCAAATATATCAATTGGAGTAAAGCGCCACAAAAAGCCGGTGAAGTAGTCATCGATTACAATCAAAAATCCGAAGGAGTAAGACCAGATTTACCTAAAAGTATGGCGGTTTCGGGAGACTATTTATTTGTCGGCTATGTCGATAATAGTTATGAAAAAGATCCGAATCGATATGCTAAAGTGCGAGTTTATGATTTTCGCACAGGTCAAGAGATTGCCAAAATAAATCCCGGCCCAGAAGTAAAATCAACCACAGGTTGGCTAGATGTCCCGATGGCCTTAAGAGTAGTGCGAATAAAAAATGGAGAATACTTGCTATTTGCTGAAGAGGATTTTTACGCTAAAGCTTTAATGTACCGCATAAAGATAGACCCCTAAGCTAAGAGGTTGTCTGAGAAGTCTCATTTGCTACATCCAAGCCCCCTCCCCCAATTTTGGGGGACTTTTAGAAGCAAATTGACTCTTGTTCCCCCCAAAGTTGGGGGGCTAGGGGGGCAAAATTCAGTATAAAAAAACTTTTCAGATATCCTCTAAGCTGTTGTGCATTTAAATTTTGAATGGGAGCGCTTTGGGGAGATGGGGAGATGGGGAGATGGGGAGATGGGGTGAAGATGTGGTGGTTTTTCAGGTTTTTTCCTAATTGGAAAATAGGCAATTTAAAGGCACAGCAGCTTACCAATTTAATTGATAGCGTTGATCATACTTATCAGGTACATTCAACTTTCTTCCCCCGACTCCCGACTCCCGACTCCCGACTCCCGACTCCCGACTCCCGACTCCCTCTTCCCTTTGCTGTAACAAAAACTATCGAGGCTATAGTACTGTGAAAACACTTCAAATCGGTATGGGTTGGTTCCCTGAACAAGCAGGAGGACTCAACCGGGTTTATTACGATTGCACTCGTTACTTACCCCAAGCTGGTGTCGAGATGCGTGGCTTAGTGGCAGGCTCAACCGCTGTATCTGAAAACTCCGGTGGTCAAGTCCAAGCCTTTGCTAGCCATGAATCCCCTCTCTGGCAACGCTGGAGCGGTATCCGGCAAACGATGCATCGAGTGCTGAAGGAGGAAGACTACCCCCTAGTAGTCTCCCACTTTGCTTTATATACCTTTCCAATTCTCGATCAATTAGACAGTCGCCCAATGGTGATGCACTTCCAAGGGCCTTGGGCCTTAGAAGGGCATGTAGAAGGCAGCAATACCGTTGCGACTCGGTTAAAATGGATGCTAGAGCGGGTTACTTACAAACGGATAGCTAAGTTTATCGTACTTTCTGAGGCTTTCCGCAACACCTTGCACCAAGAGTATCATATCCCACTAGAGCGCATTCACATCATTCCTCCAGGGGTTGATACCGAGCGTTTCGACACCACCATTACACCCCAGGAGGCACGGTCAAAACTAGGCTGGTCTCAAGAGCGACCAATTATCTTAGCTGTGCGACGGTTAGCTAAACGCATGGGCTTGGAAAATTTAATTGCAGCAGTGGATCAGGTGCGTAAGCGCTATCCAGACGTGCTGTTACTGATAGCGGGTAAAGGCACACTGATGCCAACCTTGCAAGCACAGATTGAAGCATTAGGACTGACTGACCATGTCCGGTTGTTGGGTTTTGTGTCGGATCAAGATTTAGCCCTAGCTTACCGTGCTGCCACTTTCTCCGTGGTGCCAACCGTGGCATGGGAAGGCTTTGGTCTAATTGTTATTGAGTCATTGGTGAATGGAACGCCAGTTCTAGGAACACCTGTAGATAGTATTCCAGAGATTTTACAGCCTTTCTCGGAAGACTTATTGTTTGAAGGGACTTCTGTTGATCAACTTGCTCAGGGCATGATCGAGGTATTTTCTGGTCAGCGTCAACTCCCTAGCTCTGAGGCTTGTCAAGCTTATGTTCATGAGCACTATACTTGGCCGGTGATTGCTCAACGAATTAAATCGGTTTATCAAGCTGCTATAAATTAATCAACATTTATAGCAATTTTTAATTAGGTGAGGTACGTTTATTCTTGCTTTTAGGGAGCATGCAGCTTCATAGCAGGGAGCTTCAGAGCAATAATAAAAATTAATGTACCTCATTAAAATAGTAAATGCTAGAGCCGAGATCAGTGATCAGATTAGTCTGTGAACTTTTGCACGTTTGAAACACTCTTTTTGAACTACCCACTCTTATGAAGCGCCGTCGAGTCCTTTTTGTCGATCATGCCGCCGTTTTGGGGGGAGCTGAGTTAAGCCTGCTGGATCTCGCAACTGCCTACCGGGACACCAGCGAAGTACTGCTGTTTGCCGATGGCCCGTTCCGGCAACGGCTCGAAGCTGCACAGGTGAAGGTCAAGGTCATACCTGCACCCCAATCCATCTTAGCCGTAAAAACTTCAGGGGGACTCAGTGCTGTCAAAGCATTACCTGCCCTGTGGTGGATGGCTCGTCAAATAGCAGCAGCTGGACGTAACTTTGAGCTAGTACACGCTAACTCCCAAAAAGCGTTCATTGCTGCTGCGATCGCAACATTGATGGGCGGTCGTCCAGTGGTTTGGCACCTGCGAGATATTGTGACCGCACAACACTTTAGCTCGGTCAATCGTGCCATAGCCGTTTTCCTAGCTAATCGTCGAGTATCTCAAGTATTGGTCAATTCTCGTGCTACTGGTGAAGCCTTTATCGCTGCTGGGGGACGCGAAGACCTAGTAACACTGGTTTACAACGGTATTGGTTCAGACCCCTTCGATAATCTGGCATCGGATCAATCCGCTCAAATCCGTGACCAGCTGGGCATTGGTGATGCTCCACTAGTTGGTGTATTCAGTCGGTTATCTTACTGGAAAGGTCAGCATATTTTACTAGAAGCCTTACAGGAACTTCCCAATGTACACGCCCTGTTGGTTGGTAAAGCCCTATTTGGTGAAGCAGAATACGCCTCACGGCTCGAAGCTATGGCTGCGGCACCAGAACTTGCTGGTCGTGTTCACATGCTGGGATTTCGCAATGACGTGCCAGCATTGATGTCTGCTTGCAATATTGTACTCCATACCTCTACTGAACCGGAACCCTTTGGTCGGGTGATTGTCGAAGGTCAATTGGCAAAACGACCCGTAGTTGCTGCTGCTGCTGGTGGTGCAGTGGAATTGATTCAGGATGGCGAGACTGGTCACTTGGTACCGCCAGGAGATTCAGTAGCACTGGCTAAGGTCATTGGTAATTTGCTATGTGATCCAAGCGCTGCAGATAGCCTAGCCGAGCAAGGTTATATCCATGCCAAGTCTACTTTTTCCCTGGAATCCCTGTTGACGGCCTTTGACCAAGCTCTGAACAAGGTATAGCGCTGCGCGCAAGTCAGAAGTTAGAAGTCAGAAGTCAAAAGTAAGTTATGACTTGCGCGTAGCGCTATATAAGGGGGGATTCCTGTTTTCTTTAAACTAAAACATTTATGTCCTAACCAACTCTTTCTCTGCTATAGATCAGCAACGGTTTTGGTTACCACGGGGCTTTGAAGGTGCGAACACAAGCCTGATCACACAGCTTCTCCAAAGGAAATTACCATTAAATAGGTACTAACTAGCTGGTCAGTACCTATTTAATAGGTACAGTACCTATTTCTTCCGCCAACGGGCATCTCGCCCTCGCCCAAGGCATTCGAGCCGCCCAGCCTCCCTTTCCTGGCGCAAGATACGGCGAATCATATCAATTCCTACAGTAGGACATTGTTCCTGTAAATGCTTGATCGAAAAATCTCCAACTATATTGTTAATGGAATCTAGCACCATCGCTGTTTTAGCGCCTTTGGTTGAGGTTACTAACCCAACCCGTTGCTCAAAATCCCGGTACGCCGATAGCACCAACACTCCCAGAAAATACTCCCACCAAGGTAACAAACTATGCTGTCTCTGATGCCAGCTTTGGGAGGACTGGTAAAGTGTATCGTAGTAGCTTTCCTTTGTGCGTTCTACAATGCGTTCCAAACTAATAAACCGCCCCACCTCGTAACCAGCTTTGTATAGTAACAGTAGTGTCAGCAGCCTAGCCATCCGTCCATTTCCATCACTAAAAGGGTGGATGCACAGAAAATCCAAGACGTAGGTGGGGATGAGCAATAACGGTTCGAATTCCTCAGACTGCCAGAGGCGATTGAACTGTTCGTGCAAGCGTTCCATTGCGGATGGTGTAGCATAAGCCGCAAGTGGTTGAAACCTCACAACCTTTGTACCATCTGGGTAAGTTTGGCTGATTTGATTATCTACCGACTTCCAGCGCCCACCCTCACCAACAGAAAACTGGTAAAGGTCACGATGCAGCTGTAACACCACCCCTGGAGTGAAAGGGATGTTAGCATAGCTGCTGTGGATCGTACTAAGTACATCTCGATAGCCAGCAATTTCTTGTTCGGAGCGATCGCGGGGCGTAGTTTTTTCAGCTACCAGTTCCTTGATGCGTTCCAGGGGCACTGTAATGCCTTCTATGCGGTTGGAGGACTCAGTACTCTGAATAATCGCCGCCTGAAGTAGTGTTTGCAAAACTTGGGGTGACTGTTCTTTGAACAGTTCTTGCTTGCCTTTGTACTCACCAATCAGCCGGATAGTACGCAGTAGATTTTGAGGAATAAGCTGGTGCTCAATAAAACCTGGTTCAAACGACTGCATGGGTAATTCCTATCAACCCAACCTCAGTATACTAGACTTGGCGGCAGTTGTAGGGAACAGAGAACTTCGGAGCAGCGGATCATCGGAACAAGAATTGAGACAAACACTATCAGAACAATACTTTTGTAAGAGGTCTACTATAATTGTTGCGTTAGTGGAAAACTATCTGTAATATCAAGTTCGATTAATGTCTTCCCAAATAGTCCCTGGATTTTTGGTAATAGGTAATTGCTAATGGCTAATAGTCGTAAGATTCCCGATTCCCGATTCCCGATTCCCGATTCCCGATTCCCGATTCCCCGAAAATCCTAGGTTACATCCCTGTTATCGAAAGGATATCAGTATTTATGTAATTTTCCGGTTAAACTCTCCAGGGGATAAGCACTATACTTGCCTTTAAGTGAAGGTTCCTAAAAAGAGAAACGAAGGAAAAGGTGAGACTGGTAATGGGGAGATGGGGAGTTTTCCTACTCTCCCCTTATTTTATTCACGACTTACGCATTTGCCCCCTAAATCCCCCAATTCTGGGGGACTTTGACATCATTACCCCCCAGAATTGGGGGGCTAGGGGGGCGAAAGACACTTAACCGCGTAAGTCCTGTTATTTTTTCCTTGTCCCAAAACACGTATCAGGCTAACACTATGCTGGCTAGGGTTTGGAGTGGTTCAATTATCGGCATTGATGCTGTAAAAGTAGGGGTTGAAGTAGATGTGTCCGGTGGCTTACCGGGAATTGTAGTCGTTGGTTTACCGGATACCGCTGTCCAAGAGTCGCGAGAACGGGTGAAAGCAGCACTGAAAAATGCTGGTTTTGCCTTTCCGATACGCAAGATTGTGATTAACCTGACCCCGGCTGACTTACGGAAAGAAGGTCCTAGTTTTGATTTACCGATCAGTGTTGGTATTTTAGCGGCATCGGAACAGTTAAATCCTCAGTTATTGGGAGACCACCTATTTCTCGGAGAAGTGTCCCTTGATGGCAGTTTGCGACCTGTGGCTGGTGTACTTCCAATTGCTGCGGCAGCAAAGCAAATGGGAATTACTGGGTTAGTGGTTCCTGCTGACAATGCTACAGAAGCTGCAGTGGTGAATGGCATCACTGTGTATGGATTTGAGCACCTATCAGATGTTGCTGATTTCCTTAACCAGCCAAACCGCTATTCACCGGTTGAGATTGATAGCGTGGGGCAGTTGCAAGTAACCCAGTCCACTGCACCGGATTTGAAGGATGTTAAAGGTCAGGCTCATGGGCGTCGAGCGTTAGAAATTGCTGCGGCTGGGGGACATAATTTAATCTTTGTCGGTCCTCCTGGCAGTGGTAAAACGATGTTGGCGCGACGATTACCGGGAATTTTGCCACCGTTGAGTTTTGCTGAAGCTTTGGAAGTCACTCAAATTTATTCTGTTGCTGGCTTATTGAAAAATCGCGGCAAACTGATCTGCGATCGCCCTTTTCGCAGTCCCCATCATTCCGCCTCTGGCCCATCTCTTGTGGGTGGTGGTAGTTTTCCGAAACCGGGAGAAATTTCCTTAGCCCACCGGGGAGTTCTATTTTTAGACGAGTTGACAGAATTCAAGCGCAATGTCTTAGAGTTCCTACGCCAACCTTTAGAAGACGGACAAGTCACTATTTCCCGCACCCGCCAATCGGTACAGTTTCCTGCTCAGTTTACCTTAGTGGCTAGTACCAATCCCTGTCCCTGTGGATACTTTGGTGACCCGATCCAACCCTGCAGCTGTTCCCCTCGCCAACGGGAACAATATTGGTCGAAGCTATCAGGACCATTAATGGATCGCATTGATTTACAAGTAGCTGTCAATCGGCTTAAACCTGAAGAAATCACTCGACAGTCTACAGGAGAAGAATCAGCACCGGTGCGAGAACGAGTCCAAGTCGCACGCGATCGCACTCGTCACCGCTTCCAAACTGAACCCACTCTTCATTGCAATGCTCAGATGCAAAGCTATCATCTACGTCGATTCTGTAAATTAGATGATACTTCCCGTAATGTATTAGAAGGGGCTATTCGCAAACTTGGTCTTTCTGCTAGAGGCACCGACCGTATTCTCAAAGTTGCCCGTACCATTGCCGACCTGAGTGGTGATGATGACCTTAAAACCCAACATGTTGCTGAAGCCATTCAATATCGTACTATTGATCGCATGCAATAAGATGCATTAAGGGGCAATTGATGGGTTAAGGGATCGGTTAACAGATGGGACTATAGCTTGTAGGGTGGGCAAAAATAGTTTGGTTATGGGTGAGTATTCTAGATAATATTACTTTGCCCACCCTACTTGAATTGGTATTTTTTTTACACGCTATTGATCCCATGCCATAGGATGCAATCAGGGGCAATTGATCGGTTAACGGATCGGTTAACAGATGGGACTATAGCTTGTAGGGTGGGCAAAAATAGTTTGGTTATGGGTGAGTATTCTAGATAATATTACTTTGCCCACCCTACTTTAATTGGTATTTCTTTTACGCTAACGGATGGGAATATAGGGAGTAGTAGGCAAGACGAGTTGAAGGCATGAAGCAAGTCAAAGCAGTTTTATGTGGATATTACGGCAAGGGCAACGGTGGCGATGAAGCATTGTTAGCGTCACTGCTGCAAATGCTACCAAAGTCAGTGAAGCCGATAGTCCTTTCCGGCAACCCTAGTCAAACTCGTCAGCGCTATGGAGTGGAAAGTTGCGATCGCATGTCTACCCTACCAGTGCTCAAGGCTATGGGCCTTTCCGAACTATTCATCTGGGGGGGTGGTAGTTTAATCCAAGATGTGACTAGTGCCGCTAGCCCTCTCTACTACTGTGGTTTAATGGGATTAGCCCAAAGGATGGGTCTGAAAACCATTGCTTGGGCCCAGGGGGTTGGTCCAATTAAGCGTCGGCTGATTGGTTGGCTAGCCCAGCGGTCCTTCACCGGATGTACAGCAGTCAGTGTCAGGGATTATGGCTCAGCGACACTCCTAGCGGATTGGGAAATTCCCTTTATTATGGCTCCCGATCCAGTTTGGGCATTAGACTCCAAACCTGTACCAGGATTGTGGGATTTACCAGCACCAAGAGTAGCAGTTACTTTGCGATCGCATTCTACCCTAACTCCCAAACGCCTGAATAATCTGACCCATGCCTTAGTGGATTTTCAGAAAGCCACACAAACCTGTATTTTATTAGTCCCTTTCCAAGCTTCCCGAGATTTGACCATTGCCCAATCTATTGCCTCTCAGTTAACCGGTCCCCATCAGATCTTTTGTATAGAAGACCCTAGAGAATTGAAAGGATTATTTCGGGGGGTGGAAATGGCGATTGGGATGCGCTACCACAGTTTGATTATGGCAGCAGCGGAAGAATGTCGATGTTTTGCCCTCAGTTATGACCCCAAAGTTAATTACTTGATGGAGCAACTGGATTTACCTGGATGGGATGTTGCTAGTTTACCAGATGACCCAAATGTGATTAGTAAAACCTGGCTAGAACACTATGCTAATGGTGAACCATTGACTAAAGACCAAATTCAGTCATTGGTAGACCGGGCAAGGATGCATCAGGATGTGCTGATGACAGTTTGTTAATTGTTAATTTTTACTTTACCAAAGGGAGTAGGGAGTAGGGAGTAGGGAGTAGGGAGTAGGGAGTAGGGAGTAGGGAGTAGGGGTTGCGAAAATTTCGTTTACCTCATAACTATGAAAAACGCTATACTTTTTAAGTTTTACTTGTTACTTGTTACTTGTTACTTGTTAATTTTAAAGTTGTCATAGGACTTACGAAGTTTAGTTGCTTTTGCCCCCCTGCCCCCCAATTCTGGGGGGGTAATGATGTCAAAGTCCCCCAGAATTGGGGGATTTAGGGGGCACTTGCGTAATTACTGTGTCATTTTCAAAACTGATCTGGATCAATTCCCAAAGCTTTCAAGCGATCGCTCAACGCTTGGGCACGCCTCTGTTCTTCAACTAAAGCTGCTTCAGCTTGTTCTAAAGCCGTTTCAGCTTGTTCTAAAGCCGTTTCAGCTCGTTGAGCTCGTTGACGCTGGAGTTCTTTGTCTTGTCTTTCCTGTTCCCTCTGTTCAACAATTTCTACGTAAGTAGCAAAACGCTCCCCATTGGGCTGATAGAGTTGAAGGGTTTGGTCTGACAACTCAAACCTCACTTTCAATCGGGGACTAACCCAGCCAGACATTTGGTCAATCGCTTCTAATGTCTTGCCAGAATGTGTCTTGCCAGAACGTAACCAACCCTTCAAAACCCCTTGCTCTGGGTCAAAGATGTAGTATTCTTCTACCCCGTAGCGTTGGTAAAACCTGAATTTCTTATCCTCTAACTCAGTCTTAGTGTTGCTCCAGGATGCGATTTCAAACACCACTTGCGGTGGACGATTGTCTTCCTCCCACTGTTTGTAGGATCTGCGATCGCCTTTGGGTCTACCAAACACAACCATTACATCAGGAGCTTGCTTAGTATTCGGTTCACCCTCCACTGGATACCAAAACAAATCCCCAGCTACAAAAACATTAGGGTTATCTTTAAACAGGGCATCGATTCCCCCTTGAATTGTTGTAATCAAGCGAAACTGAAGGGTATTGTCTGCCAAGGGTAAGCCGTCACTTTCGGGGTAGATTATTTCAGAGGTTTGGTTGTTTATTTGAGTAACCATTTTTTTCTCTATACCTCCTTTATTATTAGTATATAGCAATTCTACGACTTGTGAGGTACAAATATCTGGGTTTTAGGGAGCAGGGAGCAGGGAGCAGGGAGCAGGTAATAGAGAAGAGGCAAGAGCCAATAGTCAAACAATTCTGTGTACCTCATGAGTCCTAGAAACGCTATAGCAAGGGAAGTATAGTTGAGGATATAGTATTTTGGTTTAAAGGGAACAGGGAACAGGGAACAGGGAACAGGGAATAGCAATGCGCTGCATCAAGACGGTAAATTCGGAATTGGGAAAAAATTCTGTGTACCTCATTAGGCTAAAAACGGCTATAGAATTTCCTACACAGCCGAATCGGTCGAATCAAATAGTAGAGAAAATAGAGAGAACGAGGTAGGGGAAGAAAATTCCGGTCTTTGACAGCTCGCGTAATTACTAGCCTTATAGGTACAGAAATCCTGCGCCAGACAGCGCCAAAAAATAAATGAATTTTGTCTTCTAGCCGTTCCATCATCCGAAAATGAATAATTTTGTTTTCTAGCCGTTCCATAATCCGAAAATGAAAAATAAATCTTTCCTGACTCAAGCCAGAGGTGGAACTGTTACTTTTACAAAAAAGTCTCAAATACATTTGTTTCCCTAGGGATTGGGTTTCTGGATCAGCTATAATTCGTTGATTGACGATTGGCGGTAAACTAGCTCCTAGGATAGTTTTGGCCATAAAAAGACCCAACAATAGCATACGTTCACAGCCTATTATCCTGGCTTTATCTATCAGCTGTACCCAATCTATATCCTGAGAATTGCGAAGTAGTTCAGCAATATCACAAATCCATCCCAATCTCTCCCACATATGTTTAGAACCATGTACGCAGAGAATTAGGAATAAGTCTTCTGGATGAAAGTTGAGTACCGTTGTTCCAGTTAAAGATACTGGTTCAAGACGCTCCCACAATTCATCAAAAACAATTGGGAATAATTTGAAGTTATTGTGGCTGATGTTATGGTGAATGTCTAAGAAAACATTGCCATTTTTGCTCATCAAGGAATACTCGTTGTCGTATTTAATCCAGGCTATATGGTCTTTCTCATTCAATATCAACTGCTCCGATGTTGGTTGGTATCCTGAGGAAATCAGTAAGTCCCTGGCTTTGAGAAAGTCCCGTTCGTGAACTAGAATATCCAAGTCGCAGAACTGCCGGAGTGATAAGTTACCGTAGGCAGAAACGGCGAGGGCTGGACCTTTGTAGGGGATGACAGGGATGTTGTGTTGTTTGAACAAATCTAGAAGTTTTAGCAATTCCTGAGTGAGGAATAAGTTGTGAAGGCTGTTGACATCGAAATAGGTTTGGAGATGTTTAAAGATGTCCTGGGGAACGGCTTCTGGGCAAGTATTCTGGAGACTAGTGTACAGAAGCGGTATTACTCCGTGACGGGCTGCTGTTTCGACTAAATATTCCCAATTAATGTCATGCTGAAGTAGGGTTTTGATTCCCTCAGCTGTTGTGTTGTCTACTTGGGTTCTGGCACAGCACAGGAGTAGTTCTATTTCGGGGTTAGTAACTCCTAATGGTGTTTTATTTTCTGCTTGAACTAAGGTAGTCATAAAGCGTTTATCGGTAATTTTGAGCTTGGGTTTCAAATAAATAGGCGTAAGTTCCATCTAGCTGCATCAATTCCTCATGAGTACCGCTTTCGGTAATAGAACCTTTATCCATTACATAAATGCGATCGGCCATTTTTACAGTGGATAAGCGATGACTGATTAAAATAGCAGCTTGGTCTTTTATAAGTTGACGAAACTTCTGAAACACCTCATATTCTGCCTTGGGGTCCATAGCAGAAGTAGGTTCATCTAAAACTATTACCTGGGAATCTCGTAGAAATGCTCTTGCCAAAGCGATTTTCTGCCATTGCCCGATACTGAGTTGTTCCCCTTGGTCAAATAGCTTACCTAGCATAGTGTCATAACCATTGGGTAAGGTATTGATGACTTGATCCGCACCAGAACGAAAAGCTGCTTTACTTATTTGGTTATCAGTAGGAGAAAGAGCAACATTACCCAACCAGATATTTTCCTGGGCAGTGAGATGATATTTCATATAGTCTTGGAAAATAACACTGATTTGCTGGCGTAGATGGTCGAGTTTAAATTGGCGTAAATCGATGCCATCAATAGTAATACTGCCAGAAGTGGGTTCGTATAAACGGCATAATAGTTTGATTAGGGTGGTTTTTCCCGAACCGTTTTCTCCTACTAAGGCAATAGTTTCTCCTGGTTGTAGCGTCAGGTTAATAGTTTTGAGTGCCTGACGAGTCGTATTAGCATATTGAAAACTAACATTATTAAAGACAATTCCCTTCTGTATCGGTTGCGGTACTAATTTGGGATGAGGTAGTTCGGTAATTTTGGGTTGGAGATCGAGAAACTCGTAGAGATTATTGAGAAACAAACTATTCTCATAAAAACCAGATAAGCTACTTAAAACCCCACTAAAAGCAGTTTGTCCTCGTCTCAATGCTTGATGATAAAGAGCTAAATCTCCTATAGTAAGGAGACCTTGAACGGTTTGATAAATAATAAAACCATAGCCAGCAAGCATGATGATGCCACTAAAACCCTGTGCAGCTAGGTTTGCCATAGAACGGCTTTTGGCAATCGCAAAGCTTTCTCGGTATAGTTGCCATCGCAACTGATGAAAGCGCTGACTAAAAACACTACCCAAATCAAACAGGCGAATTTCTTTAGCTGGTCTATCTCTAGTTAGCAAACCGCCATAATAGTTAGCTCGTCTTCTAATAGGCGTTCGTTCTCGCTGCCAATGATACATAATTTTGGCATATTTGAGACGCACTAACATAGTAGGAATGCCGACAACAAATAAAACTCCTGCAATTCCCCAATGAAAAGAAAGTAACAAACCTACTATTGCTAATAAAGAAACGCTATTTTGACCGATTTCTGCCAGACGATGGAGAATTTGGTTGGGGAGCTCCGGAGCATCTCGTTGCGCCCGTTGCAACATATCGTAGTACTCGGAATTTTCGTAATATTCTAAGTCTACTGCCATCGACTTGTCATGAAGCATCCCTTCCATGTAATCGGTAACTTTTTGAGACTGGAGAATACTAACAAGTTGAGATAGAGACTGGGAAACGCTAGTTACTAAGGTTACTCCCCCAGCAACAGCAAGCAGAAACATTATCTGACTGAAGGCGGCTTGTTTATCCGATAGAGTGAGGCTGGTAGCAACTGTATCTACAACTAACTTGGTTAGATACAGCAAGGCTAGGGGTAGTAACCCTTGGACAATAATTAGGATGACTTTGATAGTGGTTAAAGTAGGCGCACTATGCCAGACAAACAGAAGTGCGCGTTTAATTCTAGGCATTTATAGCATTTTTATTGGAATTGTGAACATACTCCCGCTTTGGAAAGGCAAGAGGAATCCCCCCTAACCCCCCTTAGTAAGGGGGGCGGGCAAGAGACAAGAGTTAATAAACTATAGAAGGATTTTGGGTAAGGTCAAAAACGGTAATTATTGTCTTGATGCACAATACCGCACTGGCTCCCCCTGCGCTGCATCGCTTTTTCTAATTGATTTAGAAATGCTATAAGCTGTTGTGCATTTAAACTGTATAGTCTTGAAATCAAATAAAAAAGATATATGCCATTCACCTTTTGCCTTTTGCCTTTTGCCTTTAGCTTATTTGTTCTATAGTTAAAAAGCCTTCTTGAATAAATTTAGTCGCTAAATCAATTTTGCCTTCGTCAGTAACTAGTCCGCCAATATCTTTAACAGCAAAAGATTGGGATTGTAATAGGGTATTAATGGAAGGTTCAGTAAAGCGTGGAAAATCGAGTTTCTTTCCGTAGAATTTGACGTATACATTTTCGTCATCTCGCTCTAGTTTATAAATGATATTTGGTCGTTTAGCTAAAACTGAATTTAAGGTAATTTTGTTGACTTTAATCGAATCTTTAAACCGATTTTGATCTTCGGATAATTTGCTATCGATATACTTGTAAAATTGTCGTTCTAGAATTTCGTCTAGGTCTAGATTATTAATTAAAGATTGAGTAAGACTCAAAAAGTCTTGCTTGAACTGACTCTGATAACTTTCCGCAGTTATACCGTTGGGAACAGCTTTTCTAAACTCGGCTTTCTCTTCCGCTAATTCAGCGATTTCTTGTAGGATTTCAAACCAATAGTTAGGATGGAAACCCAAGGTAATATGAACCGAAGCGGTATCTGTAGTTACAGCATCGTGAATTAAACCTCTGGGAATATATAATAAATCCCCTGGTCTTAATTCTACTTCAAAAGTAGGCTCCCCTAATTCATATTGATCTTTAATTTTCCAGTAGGGTTGTTTGCGAGACGGTAATTCAAGGGGAGTGTTATATAAACGCCATACTTTTGTTCCGGTAGTTTGCATGATGAAGACATCATGGTCATCGTAATGAGGGGCAAATCCTTGGGAATTATGGGGAGTGATATAGATATTAAACTGTAAGCGGAATTTTAGTTCTTTTTCTAAGTCGCTACAGTAGTTAACTAATTTTATAATTGAGCTATTCCCAGAATTTATAATCAGAGTTTTACCTTGATTGAATAGAACAAATAAGGTATCATTATTGGCAATTGATGAATTGCGATGGGTCCATTTATAGGCTGGCAATTCGTCTCCTTTTTCAACTACTCTGAGGCAGTTTGATTGTAAAGATTTATTTTGGAAGAATAAATCGATATCGTCAGTATTGAGAATGGCATCGTAATAGCTTGGATTATTTCTGGCAATGTGAAGATAGTTTTTTTCGTAGTAGTGTTGGAAGAATTCTTCTGAGGTAAATGGTTGAATTAAGTTTTCAAATTTGGAATATGTAGTCAGTTGATCATAAGAGAGACTGACTAGTTTATTAGCTATAGTTTTGATTTCGGTTTTCATGGTTATATCCTTGTTCTAATTTACAGCGTTTTTCATAGCTATCAGGTACACAGGATTTTTTCATTCTTACCTCTTACCTGCTCCCTGCTCCCTAAAACCCAAGAATTTGTACCTCACCCAATTACTGCTGTAATAAGTAAACATCTTGAGCAGACTGATGAGTTGTTTCTATTTTTTGTTCAACCCAAGTAATTAGCTCCTTGAGTATCCTAAAGTCTTTCGGTTTTTCTATTTTCCATAAATCTACTTGACTGATTAATTGTAGACACTGTTGAAAATAATGCTCAAGGGTTTTGCATTCCAATAGTTGACTTGGTAAAGGAAAGAAACGCGCCAAAGTTAAAAAAGCATCGTTTCCTGCCATTGGAGTAACGTTAAAATCCCTACCATCTTCTAAGAAGAAGATATGAGCCAGAGGAAAGGGTTGAGTGGGAAAATTTTCTGGTTTCCTAATTACTCGTTTGCGGGAACCAGGATAAAGAGTTGGTAAAGTGGATATATCGTAACCAAGTCCTTCTACTGTTGGTGGCCAGATTTTGATCTGGGGGAAAGCGGGATATACCATTGGTTTATCCCCTGAATTCAAGTCGATAGCAACCATGTCGTCAGATACAACTGTGTAACCGAGTTTGGCAAAAGCAGCAGCAGTGGTAGATTTACCCGCACCTGGACAACCAGCAAATATCACTACCTGTTCGCCAATTTTTACCGCACTGGCATGGAGGAGAAACAAGCCTCTTTGATAGAGTATTAAGCCTAATGCTTCGCTTAAGATATAGAGGCTTAATAGTTGGGGATCGATATCATCTGAGTCAGAATCAACGATGATAGTATCACCGTTTTTTGCTAGTAAGGTTGCTATGCCATGCCAGCGCAAGTAGGCTTCTTGAGTGTTGCCACCAAAGTGAGCTTCTTTGCCTTGACGGTTGATAGAGGTTGGTTCTAATTGTGGTAGTTTTACTTTACCTTTTTGGATGTAAATATCGGCTGTATTTTTACTTTTTGTTAGTTCGGTAAGTAAGAATACTGACTGAATAGTTAATCCATAAGCTTGGTAGTGAAACATTTGTTGATAGAGTTTTGCAATTCTAAAGATTTAATTGACTAATCATTTCTAGGATTTAAGTATCCACAGTAGAGTGGACATTGTCCACTCTACTAGGTCACGTATTATGTGAGTTAAAAAAATTATTGCATATCAAGGCTTTCAGGCTGTAACAAAACCATAAACAATAGTAATGTGAACATAGTTACGTCCTTTTAGCAGTTAACTCACATAAGCCATAATTAATTAAATTTCATCAAATACCAAGTACAGGATGAAGATTTAATTAGGTTTTTAATTAGTCGGGATCGAAGGGAGCAAGGCCGCCAGTTCCATCATGAACAACATCAGGAACACCAGGTGCAAAACTATCAACAGGATTTGCACTATTAAAGTCGTCTGAGGCTGCATCGGTACCAACTAGAGATTGGCTAGCACCATCACCGCCACTTCCTCCGGCTCCAAGGGTAAGGCTCTTCATTGTTCCATAATTTTTGAGAGTTGGTTCCTCATAAACAAGACTATTCATCTTGTTTTCCATGTTTTCGATGTCAATGGTCATTGGTTTACTCCGTGAGTAGTTGGATTTGTTAAGGCGATAGCCGGAAATTAGTTAAGTACAATTATTCGATTAACTTTAACCAAAGTGACAAATAAATTGCACAATTAATCATCCTGGCTTCTCGCCTTCTCTGCTGCCATTTAGCCGCAGAGTTTGAAAACTTTTGATAGTCTTCTTGTACCGCATTGGTATTTAGGTAATGGGATAAATTTGATTTTTGCTCTAACAATAAATTTTCAATCAAGCCTTTTTCAGTAGAAATGCCATAGGTAGGGTGGGCATTGCCCACCTTACGATTTATTGAGTTGTTGGTTGGTGGGTTAGGTTGGATTGATAATTTATGGTTGAGTTTGAATGATTATCCCCGCCTAACCCACCCTAGGATCAAGCGATCGCATTAGTTAGAGATCGCCATCTTGTTATCAAGAATCAGGATCACTTTGAAATCCAGTTCCGTTATGGGCATCAGCTGGAAAATCAGCTGGGTCACCAGGACCTCCAGCAGTTCCACCATCATTGATGGCATTATCAATAAGCGCCGAGTTCCCGCCGTTGCTCAGCCCCATGTTATCACCGCTACTTCCTGCGGCTGCAAGGGTAAGGCTCTTCATTGTTCCATAATTTTTGAGAGTTGGTTCCTCATAAACAAGACTATTCATCTTGTTTTCCATGTTTTCGATGTCAATGGTCATTGGTTTACTCCGTGAGTAGTTTGATTTGTTAAGGCGATAGCCGGAAATTAGTTAAGTACAATTATTCGATTAACTTTAACCAAAGTGATAAGTAAATCGCACAATTAATCATCCTGGCTTCTCGCCTTCTCTGCTGCCATTTAGCCGCAGAGTTTGAAAACTTTTGATACTTTTCTTGTACCGCATTGGTATTTATGTAATGGGATAACTTTGATTTTTGCTCTAACAATAAAGTTTCAATTACACGGCTTTCAGCAGTTTCCATCCTGTTGATAATAAATCCATAAAAATCCACCTTGCTTCTGCGCCGACGAACCTCTTCAGTCAATATATCCTTCATCGCCCTTCGCATTACACCGCGCCCAAAACCATTACAGTATTTCAAATGAGCTGGTGCTGCTAAACACAATTCAATAACTCTTTTATCTAAAAAAGGATGACGAGCTTCGATGCTAACTCCTGCACTAATCCCATCAATTTGTTCGCTAGCTTCCTGCATATTACCGGAAGTTATGCCTCGGTAATGGTTTAAATATTCAGTAGGTAAGTAGCCAAATTGATCATTGAACTCATCTCGGAGTAATTTACCTAATTTAATAGACTTTGCGAGTTGCTTGGCAATATTTGCATTGTAGTTATTACAGTTTAGCATACGAAAAGTGTTATAGATGCTTCGTAAAACAAATTTAATAGTTTTTTTGGTCGAAAAATTCCAGTACTTCCCTGCCATAAACAATAAATTGATATAGTTTTTTATGGCAACTTTTTTAACTAATTCTGTGCCATAAGGCAGAAGATATTGATACAAATCTGATTCAACGTCCTTAGCACTATCAGACTTATTTTGATAACGACCTTCTACTATTTTGAGAAGCTTTTCCCATTCCCCTAATTCCAGTAACTCATGAGGATAATCCGTACCGTGGGAAACAATAGTATCCCCATCATGTCCCGTTAACACCACCCTTGCACCTTGTTGTTTGACCTCCCGAACAATCGCCAGTAACATCGCTGGGGTAGGCATTTGCACTGGTTGGTCTAACCAAGGAGTAACCGTTTGAGCAGCACTAATGGGATTACCTACTTTCGCAACATGATGGTTAAAACCACCCTGGGCCAATACGGTATCTACATAAGCCGTCTCATCAGCCGAAGGCGTATCACAATCAGAATATATCGTTAACAATTCTGCATCACTATCTTTCTCCCGCAACACATTCCGCGCCACACAACTAACGGAAGAAGAATCTACACCACCACTGAGAGTAGAGGCTACTGGATAAGCACTCCGTAGACGACACCCTATGGCCTCGGTAAATCTCTTGCGGAATTCTTCCACATAGTCAGCATCAGTCTTTAACGTCTGCTGTATCTGCTTCGCCTCGGCATCTAAATCCCAAAAAGACTGGGATTCTATCCCTTTCTGGCTCACTTCCATCCAGTGGGCGGGAAGCAGACGCAGAATATCTTGATAGAAAGTATCGGGCTTTAATTTGGCAAACCCACTTAACTGACACAGATAAATACCAACTTTGGCTTCATTGACGTTACGGGGTACTGCATCTAAACAGAATAGTCCTTTTATTTCCGAAGCAAAGACAAACAATTTACCAGGTTGATAGTAATAATAAAATGGCTTAACCCCCATATAATCTCTGGCACAAAACAATAGCTGCTTGCGCTTATCCCAGATAGCAAAGGCAAAGTCACCAATTAGCTTACCCGGACAGTCTCGCCCCCATTTATCGTAAGCAGCCAAGATTAAATTGCTATCAGTAATCTTCTCGGCTGGGCGGTCACTTAAACTCAATGCAGAGATAAGCTCATCTCGGTTATCAATGCGAGCATCCGCTGTCAGTATTAAATTACCAGTGCGGTCTTTTAAAGGTAATTGCTCTAATAACGATTCAGGTGTCGTCCATAACATCCGATGTCCTAAACCTACAGAGCTATCATCGCACCAAACCTCAGCGCCATCTGGTCCCCGGTGCGCCAACACATCCACCATACGCCCGATCTTTTCGCGCTCCACGGGGCGACCATCAAGATTGTAAATACCTACAATTCCACTCATAATCTATAGCGGTTTGCGACAATGTTTACGTACATATTTATGGTTTTTTAGGGAACAGGGAACAGCGATGCAGCGCGGTCTTGGGGGTTTCCCCCACTCGCGCTTTGCATCAAGACGGGAACAGGGAACAGCGATGCAGCGCGGTCTTGGGGGTTTCCCCCACTCGCGCTTTGCATCAAGACGGGAACAGGGAATAGAGCAGTTGGCATCCAACCCAAGTTATTTATTATTGCCAATTAAGAACTGGACTTTATCTTTTTTGCCCCATTTTAATAATTAACTTATAGCAATTATCTATGCCATGAGGTACAAATGGATCCCCCTAAATCCCCCTTAATAAGGGGGACTTTGAGGTTTAAAAGCGTACCTCATAAATCCTATAAATGCTATATCTGCTGTTATAACTCCTTGATCAGAGCACAGCTACTTATAGTGTTTTTGATATTGATGAGGTACACAAAATTTTTCGCACTTCCGACTTTCCTACTCCCTGCTCCCTGCTCCCTGCTCCCTGCTCCCTGCTCCCTGTTCCCTGTTCCCTTTGCTACAGCCTGCTAAACTGAACTCCAAAATGTTTGACGACGCTTAAGGCGCTTGTGAATGCGATTTTTCAATAGCAATACCAGCACAATACTAGTTATAGCGCCATATCCACATGCACCTACAAGAGCAGCAGGTAAACCGTCGATTACAGTTCTCATGCTTAATTCCAATCCTCCTTTGACTGCTCCCCCTAAAGCGCTTGCAGGTATCCACCAAGTTGCATGTTCTGTGAAACGCGCCAACTGAAACCATTGAAAAATTCCAATGATAGTCCATTCTAGGAGTCTGACTAGAACAGTAGCCCAAAATACCTGCACCCCGATCGGTACTCCTCCTATTTCCATGTCTCCTTCAGGAAGCATGGTTGCAATCCAATTCCTAACGCCAAATAATTGAATCAGAATCGAGTAGATCGTCCAACCCCAAATACTGGTAAGTATCCACCAACCCAAATTCCGAATGTATCGCCGCAAAACAAGCCACTGGGTGAGTGCAAACACTGTCTCGAAAAAGAAGGAGAACTCTTCTATCCCCTCACTGACAACGTTGGCTAATATCCACAATGACACCAAAGCCAAATATGAGAGGATGGCGTGTTTCCTAAGATTGTCATTATTCGATTTCAGGTTTTTTGATTTACTGATTTCCATCATTGATCACCCCTCTATGGCTATTTGATGCTTGAGTGCGTTGATTACGAAATACACCACTGAGCACAATTCCTGTCGCCAACAGCCCAATCATTCCCAGGCCATTCCACAAGACATAGATAGGCACAAGCTCTTTCCCCAAGAATCTACCTTCGTGAATCGCCATCATAATCTGTGCATATTTCCTGGGCATACCAAACCAAGTATTGCCGATACGGTAAACGATACCCGTAATCGTAGTGAGCAATAAAGGCAAGAAAAGAATTGGGGCTAGTGTGCGGTGAAGTTTAAGGAGAGTACGTTTTTTCATAATCTACTTCTTTGAAGGGATGACATGGGAGTGAATCGAGAAAGGTCAGTCAGATCACCAATCACGATTTGTCCCTGACTTTCTACCCAAGCATGAGCCTCAAATTGTCCTTGCTCTCCCTTAGCAACGCCAATTCGCAATTCAGCTGAGTAACGACACTGACTCATCAGAGTTTGCGTAGTTAAGGCTCTAGCTAAACACTTAGGATTACCAGGGAGATAACAGCTGCTACGATTGACCGCCTCAACAATTTGGTCTGTGGTAGGGGAATATCGTCGTAACCCTACAGCATTTCCTTGACTGATAATTGCTAAAAGTCGTTGTAAGGTTTTAAATGGCAACAACCACATCCCCAATCTGACTAATGCCAGCAATACAAAGGCTTTGATGAAAAGTTGGCGCTCTGTATGAGTAAGACTTAAGAACTTACGTAGCTGTTTCATCCCCTACCTCAATTAGTCCTTCAGTTTGCATTTCCTGGAGTAATCCCAAAATGTCATTTTCGCATTGCTCACGCTCCACCTGGTACTTTGCTAAAATGGCATCCCGAATTTCATTAACAGTCTTTGGTTCCTGAATCAGATTCCAAACACTGGCACCTACAGCATTGAGACCAAAGTATACTCCAGACTTGGAGTTGAGAATAATCGTTTCTCCAGTCAAATCGGAAGATAACTGTTCTTTAGCTGCTACTACCTTTGAATCAGCTGTTACCATGCTCTACAAAACTCCTTAAACTTAATTTATTTAGCCATAATAAACCGGGTATTCTTGGTCATAAATTACCAAGAATTAAGTGCAATTTTACAGATAATTAGTATCAAAACATACTAATTATCTGACTCTTACACAAAGACAGAGTATAACGAATTATACCAATTACACCTGATGCGATTGCAAAGGCTCAAACCATTAAAATTTCATTTTCAATGGCAGCGCCAAACAGACGGCGAGGATATTTAAAACTAGCTTGGTTTACTTCCAATCCTTGATTTGAATGGCTGAATGCCTTATTATTCCCATGTCATGGAATGGCTTGGAGGTAGTCTAGGAAAGGTTTAAAACATCCTCTAAGACAGATAATTCGTTATTAATTTCAGATTTGCTAGGTTTTCTCCCAAGAAAAACACCATTTAGCTCAGCGGAGTTCTTGGTAGATATTTCCCTTGTAAAATTGGACGGATATAGAAAAAAAATTTTCCGTTAGGTATGTATTAGTTCCCTTAAAACATACCTTTATCTAAGTCAAATCAACCGGAGTCATATCTAACTATACTCAAGATTATGCAGTTTGGGGCTGAGATTATAATATTTTTTATTCTCTTTACATTTGCTTCAGGGTAAACGCATATAACTTTGTATCAAAATTTATAATTATAGCGTTTTTAACCCAGTAATGTAGGGTGGGCAGTGCTTTCGACAGATTCCAAAGCTTGCCATAGGTTTGGTAGGCACTGCCCACCCTACGATCAATCGTAGATTAATCACAATGGTGCCAGATCTCAGATTAAAGGTTTGTACAGGAAATTAACCGGTGATAAACATAGAAAATGGAGGCAAATTACCCATTTATAATTTTCTATCATTACTAGATAAGTAACCATTTAGTATGACTCATTTGTAAGCAGTAACCTTGGTCAATTAGTGTTCCGTATAATCCCGGATGAATGAGTACTATAACTTTCCTGAGTTTTTCATAAAATCCTGACAGAGCTAAAAGTTTTTGAGGAATTTTGCTTAAAGACGCTAAATATAGTTGAGGTCAATTGTCAGATCTGTCTTGAGACGGATGATTTAGATGGTGCCAGCGAGTAGCACTCAGGTTGATGTAGTTGGTGGGCAGTGCTTTCGACAGATTCACGAAGCTTGCCATAGCGTTGGTAGAGACTGCCCACCCTATTTCAGTCCTAAGAGAAGCAAAGTAGTTCATGTAGGGTCGGCAGTGCTTTTGAGGCGATTCCGTTGCTTGCCATAGTTTATGTAGGGTGGGCAGTGCTTAAAGGCGATTCCGTTGCTTGCGATCGCGTAGCGTGACCTACGGTCAATCGCCTTTAAGCACTGCCCACCGGAAGATTAATCTTAGAATCCCCTTTTTTCAAAGAGGGGAAATGTCAAAAAAGTCAGCTTGGCTTTACGGTTCAGACTGTTGCAGCATAAACAAACAGTAAGTGCCAAACAAAATCACTGAAATCATCACAAAGATCAGAGCACCTTCCTGACTGTGCCAATAGTCAAAGGCTGCTTGACTGGAGGGGGCTGCGAGGTGTGCCAGTATCGCTATCCTAATCCCATTGACGATAAAACCCAGGGTAGCAGCAACGATGGGCACAATAATTTTTTGGCTGCCAGAGGTGGGAAACATTACCAGCACAATCACAGCTAGCCCTAGCATGTAGATGATTAAGTTGAGTCCGGAACAGGACGGGACGACTTCGATGCTACCCTTGGGGAGGATAATGTAGGAGTCTTGCAACACGACATTTGCTCCAGAGTACCACAGCAGGAAAGCGGAGAATTTGGCGGTAATCGGAGTGATATTAGGCAGATAGGGCAGCAGAAGTTTGGGAACACCTAGGGTGAAGAGGATGAGGAGTTCTTGCCAATATTGTTTTAAGCCCCGAAAGCCAGAGGCAAGCAGGGCGAGACCGAAGACGGAAATAAAGGGTGAAAAGCCAAGGAATTTTTCGCTAGGGTGAGCACCACTCTTGATAAGAATTCCTGCAATCAGCAATGCACCAAATAAAAAAGGGACAATGCCGCTGCCGAGTTTAAGTTGATAGCGTTTGTCCCAAAGAGTCGAACAGGCTGCGAGCCAAAATACAATGCTAAGAGCAAGGTGAGACGATTTTTCGGCTCTGAGATTGAGAGTTAGGTGAATGGCAATCAAGCCTGCTCCTATTGCTAAGAGCAATAACGCAGGAATGTTTAATTGTTTAACCAGGGAAAATCGAGCCGCTTTCATATCATTGGGGTAGTTTTACCGAGATTGTATTTTAGGCATAAATTTAAAAAAAATATATTCGTAAAATCAATTATTTTATAATTATATATTGCTAAATAACGTACTCAATTTTACATTTAATTTATTTATCTCAATGACGCATTTAGTATGAGCCATTGAGATAATTTTTATTATAAATATAGCTTTTATAGGATTTATGAGGTATGGTTTTTAACCTCAAAGTCCCCCTTGATAAGGGGGATTTAGGGGGATCCCTTTGTACTTCATGGCATAGAGAATTGCTATAATCAAAATCTAGTGTCAAATATGAAGACTCGCAAATAGACCAAATCCCTTAGGCAAAAGAAACTTACCGATCTTTACAGCTCCGACTACGCCATTCGCGATATCCTTAACACCCACTTGCGTCATCTCTTCAACTGAACCATAGGTTTCTAACTTTGGTGTATTCCATTCCTGTTTCATCTCATTAACTCCTTTTTTTTGAATAATTCAACAAGCCAAATAACCCTTATTTGTCAGCAGCAAAGAACTGCAAACATCTTCTTCCACGACTTTTACTAACTCTGATAACAAGCTCAAGTTGCGAGGCCGCCGTAAACAAATCACTTCGCAAGATTGAGCAAGACTAGCACAGCTTTCAAACTGCATCACCTCCCCAGAACTAAATAACTTCATCAACTCCGAATGCTGCATCAAAGCTATTAGTTTTGCTTGCTTTTTCATCGGCTCGCACTTTACCTCGGATCCAGAAGCCAATAAATAAATCCGACTAATCGGTAACGATCTTTGCGGAAAATTTCGTCTTAACCGCAAACCCCGCTTTTCTAACTTTGGATGCAACTGCCACAGGGACTCCCAATCATAACCCAGTACTTCTGCTACCTCCCGACTGATCTTAATTTGAGGAAATCCAGGCGCAAGCATAGCTTTGCCCTCCTCCCAGCTCACTGGAGCTATATCATCGGCAACAACTGCATATCCCTGGGCCTGCAATGCTGCAGCAATCGTTGACTTTCCCTCACCAGAGTTGCCCAAGAACAAAACAGCTTTGCCATCTATTTCTACCGCACTAGCATGAAGTACTAACGGGCTCCGCTGTTGCAGCAAAATCGCCATTACGGTACCCACCAACGCCAGTCGCAGCTTTAACTCATCCACATCCGGTGCTGGAATGACGACAATCTTGCATCCCCCTTGCACCAAAAACACACCTGCCTCCTTGACATAGACGACCGCTTCCTTCCTTTCTACTTGAAGTGCTAAGGGCTGCTCGATTACCTCCTGGGGTACATAGTCAAACACAGAACCCACCTGATCGATAGTGATAGTGACATCGCTCTTATCCTCTGCGGGCACAAACTCCGGAATCGGTAGCACTGAGCGAATCCCTAACCCATAAGCGACGTAGGAAAACCAATTAGAGTCCCTGTGACCTAAAACGTTAGTAAATGGCAACATAAGTCTGGAAGAGTATAGTTTAAAAGTAGCTTTGTTTACTCCCAACCTTGTCTTGATGCAGTCGCTCATGGGGGAAACCACGGCAGTCGCTCATGGGGGAGACCCCCAAGACCGCGCTGCCTCCCCAAGACCGCGCTGCATCGCTTGATTTGAATGACTGAATGTATTTTTATGCCTATGTCATTGAATGGCTTGGAGGTATAGCGCTGCGCCCAAGGCAAGAGCCATGCATGCAAAAGGCAAAAGTTCATGTAGGGTGGCAGTGCTTTCGATAGATTCCGAAGCTTGCCATAGGTTTGGTAGTTCATGTAGGGTGGGCAGTGCTTGATAAAGATTCCGAAGCTTGCCATAGCCTTGGTAGGCACTGCCTAGGCTGTTCACTTTGTCCTAGGGCCCGAGGAAAAAGTTTATGCACTTTTTGTGTAAGGTAACGAGACCGTGGGTCGCTTGCGATATATGGATTGTAGGCTCAGAGCGTTGCTCACGATCCCGGGATGAACAATTAGAACCGAAAAATGCCCAAAATACACAGCCTAGGCACTGCCCACCGTAGGATCAATCGTAGATTAATCACAATGGTGCCAGCTCTCAGATTAAGGGTTTGTACAGGAAATTAACCGGTGCCAAAAAGAGACAATGGATGCAAATTACCCATTTATAATTTTCTATCGTTACTAGATAATTAACCATTTAATTATGACTCATTTATAAGCAGTAAGGTTGATCAATGAGTGTTCCGTGTAATCCCGGATGAATGAGTACTAAAACTTTCCTGAGTTTTTCATAAAATCCTGACAGAGCTAAAAATTTTTGATGAATTTTTCTTAAAGACGCTAAATATATAGCAAAGGGAACAGGGAGTAGGGAGTAGGGAGTAGGGAGTAGGGAATATCCCATCAAAATTATCTCAATTCATTTAGGTTCATGTAGGGTGGGCAGTACTTTTGAGAGATTGACGAAGCTTGCCATCGCCTTAGTAGCCACTGCCCACCCTAGGATTAATCAAACGAGTAGCACTCAGTTCATGTCGTGCAACTACGGTGGGCAGTGCTTTGGACAGATTCCTTTGCTTGCCATCCCCTTGATAGGCACTGCCCACCCTACGATTAATCACTCTTACCTGTTGCTAGCATGCCTATTGCCTGTTCCCTGTTCCCTGTTCCCTTCAAATAGAAATGCTATAGCAATAAAAAAAAATCGGTCAAGCTCTGGTTAACTCCAATGCTTGACCGAATTCTATGGTATTAGCTTCCAAAAGTACAGCTGAGCTGCACTCAAATTTAGATAACTCCTGATCAATTAGTACATTCTGATCGAGTTAGTCAGCTATCAGCTATCAGTTATCAGTTATCAGCCAAAGGCTTGTGGCCAAGGCTGACGGCTGACGGCTGACCGCTGTTCGCGTAGCGTGCGCGTAGCGCATATGCTTACGACAAAACAACCTTCACTATTCATTGTCGCCAGGGCGTAAAACCCTGGCAAATTCCTATCCTAGTCTACGTAAAAATAGCGAATCAAAAAGGTCATAACCTCACCAGGCTTTCCGGTAGGCTCCGGAGTGCTCCACTCGTCGGGATAGGCGTATTTAAGGGAATAAATGGCATAAATTGTCTTCTTAACCTCCTCAGGAGAACCGATCAATATGTGCTTGACTTTCTTAGATTTGCGACTTGGGTTTTCAGAGTTCGGATTAATGTTTTTGCTCATTGGAAACTATACCTTTAAACTGTGTATAATATTAATCTATTAATAAATTAATTATTTGTCAAGGGGTTTAGGAATTTTTTTTATTACGAAATATGCAGATAATTTGGGAAGTGTGGGAAGTGTGGTGGGAAGGGTAATAAGGAATAATAAATAGTTTTTATTTTTATACATTTTTGATATAATTAATCGTAGGGTGGGCAGTGCCTAAGACAAATTGTCAACCTTTGGATAGGTTGACTAGGCACTGCCCACCGACAGAGACTTAACTATAAAAAACTATAAATTAATAAGATTAATTGTAGGGTGGGCAGGACAGGTAGGGCAGTGGTAAACAGGCAATGGCCACCCTACAAAATGCGTACGCACTGTGAGTTTTGGGAAATGTGTAATTAATTTTGTTCACCTTCTTAAACAAAAATAAATGACTGAAGCGCCAAATCGCACCATCCCATCAGGATTGCCTGGAGGCACTCCTAGGGGTAAGAAAACTGAGGTTAACTCCCGTGCTAGCAGAGAGATGCAACGTCAGCTAAGACGAGAAAATGAATCTGCCACAATCCTTGCCTTAATGGGATATGATGTAGAACAGAATCCACCCACTCTTCCCAATGGCAAAAACCCTGACTACAAAATTGAGGGGCAAATATTCGACCATTACACCCCACCCACTTCCAACCCAGACCAAATTCGTAAAGGTATAAGTAGAAAGGTCAAGAGAAGACAAGCAGAGAGAATTGTACTTAATCTTGATGACACCAATGTAAATCCTGATGAATTACAGGATATTCTAGCCAGAAAACCAATCGACAATCTTAAGGAGATTATTATGATAATAAATGGTAAGGTTATCCCATTTTTTCCCTAGCCTTTGTACAGACAGGAGAGATTAGCATGGCTTTAGATTTCGACCTAGAGATGGTAACTGAGCTTAAGCCTCAACAAGCCTTAAACATCTTAGCTACAAAGTTAGCTTTAGAGTGGCGACAAGACAACTTAAAAGCATCAGGAATACTTATTAATGCTGATGTAGAAGATCGATGGGAACAAGATGTTACTGAGGAAAACTTTGGTTTTCGACCTACTTTAGTTGTTGGTTTTCGGATTAATCCCAATCAAGATTATGAAGGGGGCTTGCGTACTCTGATCCGAGCAACCATAACTTTGCTACAGCAGACTGTCGGAGAAGCTGTTTTGCTATTTAATTATGAAACGGTTGTATTGCAGCGCTTGGGAGATAAATTAATCTTAAATGAAGAGATGCTGGAGCCTAGTATTATTTCTGAAATAGACCAGTTTAAATTAACCTATGAGTTACAGGTTTTCCCTTGTTCTGCCTGATGTAGATTAACCGTGGCTAGTTTGGCTTTTTGGAGGCAATGCTCACCCTACAAAATGCGATTGACCGTTCGCGCAGCGTCGGGCAAAGCCCGTGCATGTCACGCTTCGCTCCGGAAGCTTCGCTTCCGCGCTTATGCGATCGCACTTGTCACTTCATCAGCTCATCTACTTCTCCTGCGTCTGGGAATTGGGGCTGGTGTAGTGGGTTGGTATGCCTTAAGTCCATGATCACCAGTAAGAATCTCCACCTGGCAACCAGTTTTTGCGTAGAATTCTGCTACAGTTTTGATGGTAGCATCACCTATTGAAACTTTTTGTGCTGCGAGTTGAGACCATTCGACTGCTAATTTTTTCAGTCCTTGAGCGTCCCAAAGCACTGACTGATCCGTGAAAGCTGCCCAAGGTGTTTTTTCATCTGCTGCTTTTTCCATAATCTCAGCTAAAGCTTGGGCAGTTTCATACCTTTTTGTTCTAGCTTGAGCAATATGATTACCAGTTTCAATAATAGCAGCCAAGGGTAGTACAAACGTTGTCGATGCTTTTTCTTCTTTTTCCAAAAGCTCAACAACTCGCTGCTTATTCCATTTATTATTACCAGACCCACAAGTCTCTTTTCCAGGAACTTCTAGGTAAACGCAGAGAATCGATGTATCGATAATCAGAACCTTCCTCATATCTAGCGTGGCTTAGGATCAGAAATATTCCTTTCAATAGCTCCTTTAGTCACTAGGTTGCCCAAGGAACCAGATGCCATCAATTTAGGTAAATTATCAATAGTTTCTAGAAGCGTGAGTGTGCTTTCTCCAGTTTCTGAATCCCGGTGTGCTACAACTACGAAGGGAATCATTTCTGGTCCTAAAGCATCTAGCAAAGCCGGATTGTGAGTAGTGACTAATATGTCGATTTTTCTTTTTTCTCCAATTTCTTTGAGCATGGTTATCAGCAGATGTAACCGAGATGGATGCAATCCATTGTCTACATCTTCAATTACTAATTGACTCCCTTCTGGTCGTGTGATAAGTGCGGTAATAATTGCTAAGAAATGCAGGGTTCCATCTGACATTCCTCGGGCATCAATTTCTGTAGTTTGACCAGGTTTCCATTGTTCTTTACAGTAGAGCATAGCATCTGTACCAAACTTTCCTACTGGTTCCGCCCAAACTTCCTGTATATCTCGTTCTGGCAGATATTTCAAGTAAGCAGACACGGTTGAGTCAAACTCGTCTTTTTGCTCTTTAGGTAATGCGGCTAGCACACCAGCAATATTAGAGCCATCACTTTCAATGCGATCAGAAAGCGGTGAATAGTTCCGCATTCTGGCCGGAATAGGATTAAAAATAAAAATATTTTCTATAAGTGTACAAAGGTTTAAGATTACATCCCTAACATCGGCATGGGAGTCTATTTCCCTAAGTCTAGTTAAAATAGAATTAGAACCTTTCCAGTATTTTTGCAAAGGAATTTGTTCTTGCTCCGGCAATTTAACCTGAATACCTTGGTCTTGAGTTCTAGGATAAGATATTTGGAGCAAACTAGTTTGAGTAGGTAGTTGATTACTATCTGGTGAATAGACCTGGCGAATTAGAGATTCATCAGATAACTGAACAAGTGCTTTGGTTTGTACTGTAATACTATAAAGGTAATCTGTTTCATCATCTTCTCCCTCAACCACAACTTTCAAGGTAAAGTTAGATTTTGGCTTGAGTGACGCCCACTCTACTCCACCTCGAATCCCAGGAAACGTAGCATCCCCTGCCAAAGCGGATCGAATCTCCTTGCCAAACACTATTCGTTTTAAAAATTCCAAAGCATCAATTAGATTAGATTTTCCACTAGCATTCGTCCCGATTAACACAGTCAGGGGATCAATCGGGAGTTCTGCATAACGGAAGCTTTTCCAATTTTTCAGGATAAGTTTCTTAAGCATTTCCTACCTCAAACCTTTCCCAGGCACTGCCTTGATAACCAAAGGTGAACAGGTCTGGATGCAAAATTTCAGCTATCATTTCTACTGAATCGACTAGTCTTGGTCCTGGACGATTGAAATACGCATTACCATCAGTAACAAAAACCTTCCCCTGGCGTACCGCTTGCAAACTTGACCACTGGGAATGGTGAGCCATCTGTTGGGTTTCTTGTTTTGTGCGTTCCAAATCAAAGCCGCAAGGCATTACAATAATGACCTCTGGATCAGCTTTTACTAAAGCATCCCATTCCAGATAGGGCGAATGTTTCCCTAAAGCCCCAAACAGAAGATTACCACCTGCAATGGTCACTAATTCAGGAATCCAGTTACCAGCAGCCATGAGCGGATCAGTCCACTCGATGCAAGCAACAGTAGGGCGGTGATTTTCCGACATTTCCTGTGTCTTTTGCTTACAGGTTTCGACACGAGACTGTAATTGGTTCAGTAGAGAGTGTGACTCTACTCCCAGGATGGTAGCAACTCGCTCAATATCTGCCCAAACTTCTGTTAGCAAGTTTGGCTGCAAGGAAATTATCTGAGGCTGGCTATTAGTAAGGTTCGCAACTGCTTTCTCCACCACATCGAAGTTGACAGCACAGACATCACATTGATCTTGAGTAACAATGTGGGTTGGTTGCAGTTGTTCTAAAACATCAGTTTTTACTTGGTAAATACTCAAGGCACGTTTTACCAAATTGTTTATATCATCATCAATCTGGGCACTAGGTTTGTCGCTATTGATTTGAGCCTCGGTGCAGACAAGTCGATTTTTGATGGTTGCGGGATAGTCGCATTCGTGGGATCGCCCCACAATGGCATCAGCTAATCCTAAAGCTGCCACAATTTCCGTGGCACTGGGGAGCAGAGTAACAATTTTCAGGTTTTGTGAAAGCATAGTTTAGACGTAATGAAATTCAGGAGATAAACAGTCAATAATAGGGAACAGGGAACAGGGAACAGGGAGTAGGGAGTAGGGAGTAGGGAGTAGGGAGCGAATGCATCTCTTGTAGGGTGCGAAGCATGAAATGTAACGCACCATCTATAGCATAAAATGTAACGCACCATCTATAGCATGAAATATAACACATCATCTATTTACATTACTCAAAATCAACGAGTTAATAGTACAAGGAATGGCATAAAAAAAACAAGTGCTTACGCCGATATTGTAGATTGGTTTGAGGAAAAAAAACTAACAAATAAGTTTATCCTTATGTTATATTGAATAATAACATAAGGATAAACTTATTAACGAAAAAATGACAATCAACACTTCCCTAGAGGAAAGGCTAACAGCCATAGAGGCTGCGATCGCGCAGTTACAGAAGCAAGTTTCGACCCCCCAGCCGATGAATTGGCTACAACAAATTACAGGCTCTTTTAAAGATGAACCGGCATTTGAGGAGGTGCTGGGTTATGGACGAGCCATACGCCAAGGCGATGAATCTATCCTCGAAGCGCAAGACGAACCATGAAATATTTGTTGGATACGGATCATCTAAGCATTATTCAGCGGAGAACAGGAAAGGATTACGATAACCTTTTGAGACGTATGAATCGCTATCCACTGTCGGATTTTGCAGTATCAACAGTAACATTTCATGAGCAGATGCTAGGCTGTCACGCTTATATTAATCGGGCTCGTAACACCAATGATGTAGTAAAAGGTTATGAAATGATGGTACGACTCGTCAGCGATTTCAAGGTATTACCCCTCGTCTCGTTTGATGCCGGTGCAGCTTTGAGATTTAATCAATTACAATCCCAACGAATTCAACTGGCAAAGATGGATGCGCGAATTGCTGCCATTGCACTATGCACGTGAATTGGTTTTGTTAACTCGTAATCATCAAGATTTTGATAAGGTACCAGGATTATTGCACGAAGATTGGACTGTTGAAAATTCGACATAAAATGCGTACGCTTTTGTAGGGTGGGCAAATAGACATGATTCCTAATTAAATTGCCAAACTTTCAATATTTGCCCACCCTACCATGCTGACCGCTGAATGCTTACAAATTAACCAACACCATAGTCCGTATATTGCCGAAATTCTGGTGCTTGAAACCCCAGCACAATATCTTCCTTTGCCACCCCTCGATCCACAAGTTTTTGGGCTATTCTCATTTCCGTCATATTTTGTTCAATCCAAATCTTTCCCTTCTTAATATCCATATGTAAAACACAACCATAGACCCGCCGATAGCCATCCCATCCCACAGTCATTACCATGTAGTGGTCTTGTTTGGTATCAAAAACCGTGTAGCAATCAATCACTCCATTGGCGATAGGAATGGCAGCATAATCCGTCAACAACGACTGAATGTTCTGGCGATAATACTCTAGGGTATCCATTTTACAATTACCTCTTGACTCGGGTCATAAATGATTTGTTTAATCTGATATCTCTCTACTGAAATTTGGGCAAATTCTCGCTAAAAAAAAGCTTGATAAGCAATCACTGGCACGGCTAAATATAGAATACGAGTTGGATCATTGATTTCTAAGGCAAGCCGATAATTCAAAAACTGTCCTAAGGCAGCATGGTAAGCTGTCAGTGGCGACTCACTCAAAAAGGTTTTAATCTCAACAGCAATTTTTTCTTGGCCTCGCTCTGCTGCTAACAGTTGCTCCGCACCTAAATCAATTTCAAACTTGGTTCCGCCTACTTCCAGTCGCAACGGATCATCAGTAATCTTCCACTGCTCCTTTTCTAGGGCGATTCTAACCGCAGCATGAAATTTATCTTTGGCTGCCATTGTTATCTTTTTATAGTTTACTTTCAATCATAGAACAATTTACATTCCAGGGCGATCGCTGATAGTAGACCCCTTGCCAAAGTAGTTTTCTGATACTGTTCTTTAGGCAGTCGCTCATGGGGGGAACCCCATCAGTGCCATTCGGCTATATGATCATTAGGTGACATTTGCCGACTATTTAAGATTTAGTCAAGCTCATGGGTAATCTACGACAAAGCCAAACCAGAAAGGCACAAGATCGAGATCAGTCAATAGTATCGGGAAGTAGGAAGCCAACATACCACCCCATCGAGGAACTGCAAGGGATAATCGGTAACCAAGCACTGGGTCAGTTAATTAAATCCCAGCCCAATAAGTATGGACAAGTTCATCGAACCCAAGATCCTCTGCTGAATAGTGTTTCCCCTGTTAGTGGGCAGTCAATTCAGCGAATGCCAATGTTTCGGGGACTTTCCCATGAGTTAAGGGGCAATTGGCAGCAGGGGAATTTAGTGCAGGCGAAGCTGACTATTGGTGAAGCTGGGGATAAGTATGAGCTTGAAGCTGACCGAGTAGCATCGGAAGATGTAGACCGGATTAACGCACCTATCCCGAATAAAACCGGATTACCAGATAAGCTCAAAGCAGGAGTGGAAAACCTGTCAGGATATTCACTGGATGATGTCAGAGTTAATTATAATTCCCCCAAACCGGCGCAGATACAGGCACTAGCCTATACCCAGGGGAAAACGATCGAGGTGGGTCCGGGGCAGGAGCGACATCTGCCCCACGAGGCGTGGCATGTGGTGCAGCAAATGCAGGGACGGGTCAAAGGTACCACCCAAACGAAGGGTATCATGGTCAACGATGAGAAAAGCCTAGAACAAGAAGCTGACCTGATGGGAAGACGAGCAGTCACACAAGCAGAAGTTCCCAAACCGGCATTGAAAAAGACTAATCCCCAGCACAGGTTGTCGACTTTGGCTCATCAAACTTCATCGATTCAGTGCATGAAACCAACGGATCCAATAAGAAACGATGTTGGGATTGTAACCTTCGATCAGTACTTGGATAACTTAGTTTATGTTCTGAATGAAGTGTTTGATTCTCTAAGAGAAATTGATGAAACGCAACTGATAAAAAAGATAATCAACGAACTTGGTATTCTTCCAATGATGCTAATTTCACGGGTCAGGTCTATGAAATCGTGGAAAGAGTTCGCGAGGAAACAGTTACCCGATGTCAAGAAGGTATTCGAAAAGGGATTGAATTTAGTTTCATTACAAGCCGAGGAGGAGAACTATAGTTTTCAGAAGAGTGGTCAATTAGCCAAAGCTTTAGAGAAGCTATATCGTTTGCATATTTATATGGAGGGAATAGTTACCTTACCTGAGAGACAGAAACAAAGTGATCTAGAGCTACCTGAAACCGGAAAAAGTACGAAGTTAAAAGAAGGAGTTGCTAAGATAGCGGGATCAAATGTTGTTGCTGCTGCTGATACTGCCCAGACAGGTACTGGTGTAGCTTCAGGTGGTATAGGTCTGCTAGAAGCAGCTTCAGAAGGTATAACAGGACCGGCAGCAGCATTAGCCAGTTCCACACCAAGTTTCACATTAGGTGGAATTAGTGTTGGTTTTGGTCTGCTCGGTACCCTAGTTGCATACAAAAATCGTAAAGATGCGCGTAAAAGCAAAGCTCAAATCAAATCTCTTGAAGATAGATATACAGAACTCAAAGGATCAACTTTTACAACTGCAGCTTACACAAATAAAAAAGCAGGCAGTAAAGTGGCTCGATCGAGTAACGATATGATATCAGGCTCATCTGCAACGGGAGCAGGAGCAGCAGGACTAACAGCTGCCGGTTTCACAGTTGCAGGACTAGGAGCTGCTACAGCTACTGGCATAGGGGCAAGTGTAGTTGGTGTGATTGTTGGATTAGGCGCTTTGGGGCTTCTCGGGTACAGAATATTTAAGAGGATACGTCATAAGCAACCTAGTTATATTGAAAAAGAGCTAATAGCAATGTGGAATGATTCAAGTCAACGGCAGTTCGCTGAATACATCATAAAGGAGCATTTAGATATGTCGATTACTCAGCCTCCTGATGAAAAAGAACTAAAGAGGGCAATAGAGCAGAAGAACGAGAATATACGTTTATGGGCTGCTAAAAAAATTGTAGAAGAGTCTATAAATGGTAGCCCATTGGACCGGGCATACGCAGAGGCACTTATAGGTTCCTTAGGAGTTGATCCAAATATACCGGACACAGATAAACTTATGTAAGCATTCAGGTGTAGAGATTGACAAAGTCACCCCACTCACTTCAAAAGCGGAATCAGAGACAATTCGTGAGAACGCTGCCTGACTGCTAAGGACACAGCCTGACTCAGGAACTTTATGGTATTA
>NZ_JAAHHM010000044.1:0-53279 GCF_010692445.1 Moorena sp. SIO3E8
CTTTGTATCTTGATGGTATTCCTTTAATGAAACGACTCTTTCAAGCTTGTTGCTCTACTAATGCTCCTCCTACTCTTGCTATACCTGTCTAAACCTTATTCTTTGTCTTTTTAAAAGAGCCGCACCCAAAAGAAACAGGACTTACCTATTGCGTAAGTCCTGAAATAATTATCTCTGCCAACAGCTTCGAAATCCTTCTATCACTTTCACTCGTGTGTAAGTTTTCCCCAAACTATTGCAAAAGCTCTAACACAGCTTTCGGTGAAAGTTTATCCTTAAACCAAACAACTTGAGCTGGTAAATTCTTCACCGTAACCCCAGCTTTATCCAAATTTAACCGTTCCGAAATCGCCAGAATCAAATTGTCACATTCGGCCTTGCGCACCTGAGCGAATTTCTTCCTTAAATACTCTGGACGCCAGTAACCAATAATTTCTAATAGGAAATTTCGCCCATCAGGATGAACAAGCCGAAAATCCGGCACCATCACACTACCAGGAATAGGAATTAAATCCACTTCTCGCTCTAACACCCACTGAGTTTTCTGAGATTCCCAACGCTTCGCAAAGGAAGCCTCTAACATACTGTCGTAGGGTTTACCAGGGGGATAGTGAGTCACCAAGCCACAGCGGTCATTAAGACTAAAATGCCCCGTTTTGATCGTACCGCTGTAAGAGTCACGGCTTTGTAACGTCGCCTTGAGACTCCATTTAGTAACGTGTAGTAAGGCTGGAATCAGTTTAGCGATCGCTAAACCATAGCGAGTACTCGGCTTAAATAAACTAGTCGGTCCATCAATAGTAATCGTGAAGCCATGATCCGCATCCCCTTCAATGTAGGTCATCAGCTGAAACAACTTCAAATAGCGGATTAATAGCTTATACTCCCCTGGAACATTGCGGTGAGCATTCAGAGTCATCTCAGATGCTCGATAAAAAATACCCTGGACTTGAGATAAATTATAGCGATGCAGTAATGCTTCTGGTGCTGGGTGATCGAACTGAGTCAGAATACGATTTTCGTGTAAATCCGCATAAAGTCCTTTAGAAATTTGCTCAGGCAACACTTCCTGGTTTAATTCCTGAGATAAAGCAGTGCTCACGCTTTCTAGAGTGGTCTGAGTTGCCTGGCGACTAGGGACAGATTGAGCCGCCAGAGCAAAGACTCGTTGGCGGAGTTCCTTAGGGTCTATGGGGCTAACAACTTCAAAGGTACTGAAGCTCGTTTTAAGAATATGGGCTAAACCTCGTTTAACCCGGTAGTCAGGGCTATCTCCTTCCCAATCGGACAACTTACGATCTAGGTTCCCTTGGGTACTACCAGTAGCCTCAATAAAGCAGTCGATTAACTCAGCTGCCATAGCACAGGTCTGATTGTTAATCAGCAACCGTTTGGGAATGATTTCTTCGCCATTTTGTCTACTAATTAGCAAATCAGTCGGTAGCATTAATAATTAAGTCGTTTTTTTCTTTCTTTGCTGTGATATCTTGCTTTTCTTGGCGGTGTCATGATAAAAGTAAACGGGTAAAGACATTGCCAGGTTGCCTGGTAAAGAGAATAAATGGTCAAGGAGGTTTTCAGCCAACTGTCTTTTCTACCATCAAAATTTATTCTTTACTCGCAATACTTCCTTTGACCCTAACCATTAAGGTTGGCTCGATTGAATTATACAGAGGTGCGAAATAACCATGAAAACCGCTCTATCCCCAGAATCCGCATTTTTCAGTTCCCATCGACCAAACCATAAATCTGTAGCGTCTACATCCGAACGCCAATCCAAGCTGGACATAGAGACAATGGTAAACCAGATGATTACCAGAGGTCAATTGAGCCGTCAAGAGTATTTACAGCTGACGAGTGCCTTCCTCTGCGATTACAATATAAACGACGCAGAACGCCACCAGATTAACCGGATATTTGATAATGTTCAGACTGGTCGTGTGAAATTAGTTGATTATCAAGTTAGTTAATTATAGACCCACAGTGACAACCACCCACACTTTACTATCTTGAAAGTGTGGGATGACAACCAAGCCTTTGTTATTAGCCGCAGGGTTCCGTGAAGCCATCCATCTTGGTTGTGATTATGTCAGAAACACTACCTTACCCCAGACTTATATACGCAATCCGCCCTGAGCATCCTTATGGATGGAGTATTGTTTTAATTATTGTCAAAGCGCGTCTGACAGCCATTGAATCCCACAACCCCCTTACCGCTAGGAGGTGGGACTTGAAGCCAAAATAATTAACCGGAATAATGAATCAGCTTGACTATTGCGTCACAATTAGGTTTCAGCATCACCAACTCAACTCTGGCATCTACTAATGGGATTACTATTGTACCGAAGTTTGCGGAATTATAAGTCATCCCAGGGAATAATTTGGTAAAAGCAAAAATCTAGACTAGCGAGGTATTCAAGTGTCGCAATCCAAAGCAACTGTGCTAGTTACGGGGGGAGCCGGATATATTGGCTCCCATGCTGTATTAGCACTCTTGGGAGCTGGCTACAATGTGGTGGTTCTAGACAATTTAGTCTATGGTCATCGAGACATAGTCGAAGATGTTCTCAAGGTGAAGTTAGTTGTCGGTGATACCAATGACCGGGTATTACTCGACAATCTTTTTAGTGACTATGATATCAGTGCAGTCATGCACTTTGCTGCCTATGCCTACGTAGGAGAGTCGGTAACTGACCCTGCTAAATATTACCGTAATAATGTAACCGGGACACTAACACTCCTGGAAGCTATGGTAGCAGCATCTATTAAGAAATTGGTCTTTTCCTCTACCTGTGCTACCTACGGGGTACCAAAAACTGTACCGATTCCAGAAGATCATCCCCAAAACCCAATTAATCCCTATGGGGCGAGTAAATTAATGGTAGAGCGGATTCTATCGGATTTCCATACCGCCTATGATTTAAAATCCGTAACCTTCCGCTATTTTAATGCCGCTGGTGCTGACCCAGAGGGTAGGCTAGGGGAAGACCACACTCCCGAAACCCACCTTATCCCCTTAGTGCTGCTCACTGCTTTAGGTAAACGGGAGTCCATCTCCATTTTTGGTACCGATTATCCCACACCTGACGGAACTTGTATTCGGGACTATATTCACGTCCAGGATTTAGCCTCTGCTCATGTTTTGGGGTTGGACTATTTGTTAAAGGGTGGGGATAGTGAAATCTTTAACTTAGGCAATGGCAACGGCTTCTCAGTCAAAGAAGTCATTGAAGCAGCCAGACTTGTAACTAAACAAGAGATCAAAGCTATAGAATGCGATCGCCGTCCTGGTGATCCGCCCGCTTTGGTCGGTAGTAGTGACAAAGCCAGAAAACTTCTGGGTTGGTATCCCCAATATTGCGATCTAAATACCATCTTATCCCACGCCTGGCAATGGCATCAGAAGCGCCATGGGGTCACCGATGCTGGCCTTAGGGTTCCCGCAGCATAAAGGATTAAGGATTAAGGATTAATGATGTTAGGCTTAGGGGTTCTATGTAAGGTATATTGAAGTCTTAACTATAATTGCCTAATCAAACGATGGAGTAGGAACATAGGGAGGGTGCATCTCATTTTTGCTGTTTGACACCGTGGTGCGTTACGGGCAGCAACATAACCAAGGGCTAGAGGCGGAAAATGAGGCCCCCCTGAAGCACCACTAGCAACTTTTTTACAAATATGAGATGCACCCCATAGGGACAGGGTTGGCGATTGGCTGGGTGTACCGGTGCGCTTACAGTCGTCGAATTAAATTCGCCACGGGTCGCACCGCAATGATAAACTTTTACTTCCCTGTGTTCCGATACTTTTTAGCTACCAAAGTCTACCAAAGGCAGACCTTAGCTCGCCAATGCAAGATGCAATAGCATCCAGGGGGTATCTCCGCGCTTCTCTGACGGAATATCCCGCGAGCGCCATAAAAATGTCAAAAAAGTTGGTTCCACCGGGATAGAGAGCGCAACTATTAAACCCTTGGTTTTCGGCTTTAATTTAAGTTACATAATAATCCCTGTCGGTGTTACCCTAATTTAAGTCTAACAAATCATAACAGTTTTTGGTAGACTCTGCGACATTTTCTCTAGTTGTTTACTAACCCTCTGTTTCCTTTCTTTCCCTTCTTACCTAGTATTCTAAATTTCTATCTACCACACCCCTGAAACGTTCAACGCTTTAGGGGTTAGTGTCGTTCGTCGATTTTTTGTTTGATTAGATTAGGGTGTGGAAAGGGTGATAGTTGATCACACCTGAGATTATAGCACTTGAAACGGGAATACTGATTCTATGCGCCATTTTCCATTTCCCTGAAAAAAGTGTTTATCTAGCAAAGTGTCAATCACCCCACCTAAATCGACAGGTAATGGTTGGTCTTACTGAGATTTGACCCTTAGCACTAAGGGTTTAGCTGGTAAGCACTTCCGAATAGCTCCCGAGTTGAGATTATCGGACAATTCCATAATTATGAGTGACCATTAGTAGGGTGGGCAAAGTAATCTAATCATGAATACTCACCCATAACCAAATGGTTTTTGCCCACCCTACAAGCTCCCGACTCCTAACTTACTATTTAGTGACCATTAGCGCGTGGTAATTGGGACATCTTGCTAAACCCAAGGGGACTCATCACTTTCACACGAGAGGTTGATCACCATGTATCGTGTACCAGTTTTATCAAAATCCGATGAACAGAAAAGTTTCCCTAGTTGTCAGTGACTTGTCCGGTGGTGGTGCTATCCGGGCATTTTTGCTAGGACAAGTCCTGAAAAAGCTCAACTATGCCATAGAGATTGTGGGATTTATGTTTGGGAAGGAGTTATATGCCACTCCTCCCTCTGGTTTTACCATTACTTCCGTCCCTGGTGGTAAATATCCTGGAGTCTTAACCGCTGCCCGAGACCTGTTAAAAAAGATAGATGGCGATATTATCTATGCCGTAAAACCCAAACCCACCAGTTTTGGTCTGTCTCTGCTGAAAAAGTTTACTAGCCGTCGTCCAATCATACTGGATATGGATGATTGGGAACTAAGTTGGTATGGTGGCGACCAATGGCAGTATCGTCCAACCCTTAAACAGTTCGGTAGGGATATTCTTACCAAAGATGGTCAATTGAAATATCCAGACCATCCCCTCTATATCAAATGGCTAGAAAAGTTTGTCAATTATGCTGACGCTATCACTATAGATACTCAGTTTCTCAAGGAACGCTTCGGTGGTGTCTATCTATCCAATGGTAAAGATACCGATATGTTTGACCCGGAGCAGTATGACCCAGAACTCAGCCGCAAGCGTTATGGGTTATCGGAGTATCGGGTGCTCATGTTTCCTGGTGCGCCACGACCCCACAAAGGAGTTGAAGATATTTTAGTAGCGCTAGAATATCTCAATCAGCCAGACTTAAGATTGGTGATTGTCGGAGGCAGTCCCTATGATGATTATGATCAACAACTCATTAAAAAATGGGGACGTTGGATTCTTAAATTGCCCAGAACCCCAGTCGAAGAAATGCCAGAGGTTCTGTCAGCAGCTCATATTGTGGTGGTTCCCCAGCGAGATACTCTGGCGGCTAGAGCTCAGTTTCCCTTAAAATTGACAGATGGTATGGCAATGGCTAAACCAGTTTTGTCTACCCGTGTTGGGGATATCCCAACAATTTTAGGTGATACCGGTTATCTGGTTGAGCCTAGTTCGCCACAACAACTAGCTGAGGCGATTCAACAGGTATTTCAGAATCTAGATGCTGCCAATCATAAAGGACTTCAAGCCAGGGAGCTATGCGTAAAGTACCATAGTGTTGATGCCATGGCGGCAGTTCTTGCAGATGTTATTGCTGATTTATAATCTGCTAAGCTGTTCAACATATAATTTGGCTCACTAAGTAAAAGCTTTTTTGTTGACTGTTTATGCTTGAATGGAGCATACGTAAGTCTTCCCCTATACCAACAGTCAACAGTCAACACTCAACAATAAAGAAACAGTAATCATGTCTCCTAATCGATTACTCCTAAGCTACGCACTACGGCATCCGACCTGGATTGTATTGACTGTCCTGCTGGGATTTTCCAGTGCCATGTTTAATAGTGTTGGTACAACCATAATTGTGCCGTTAGTGCTGGAATTTTTAGGTCAAAAGAAACTAGAGCTAAGCAAAGCCCCGCCTATCATTCAGAAAACCATGGGTCTTTTTGAGGGCTTTGAAGGGGGCGATCGCTTGCTGATTATGGTACTTGTAGTTCTCTTAGCCATTGTCCTGAAAAATGTAGCTAACTATGTCAATATCTTAGTGTCTACCCATTTATCCAAAAAATTAATTAATACCTTTCGTAAAGAAGGGATTAAATTACTTCTGGATGTGGATCTAGATTTTTATGCCAAAACCAAAATTGGTGATATTATAAATCGGATTAGTCAAGAAATTGGTCGAGGTGCAAATGCCATTAAACTTGCCATTCAATTATTTACGACGGTAATCACCATTTTTGTATTTGTATTTCTTCTAATCTCGATTTCGTGGCAACTCACTATTGCAACAAGCATTCTCTTACTTGGTGTATTCGTTATTAATCAATTTTTTGTTAAGCGCTCTAAAGAATTTGGTAAGGTTCTATCAGAAAAATCCCGAGGATATTCAGGAGCATTACTGGAAATTTTAACGGGAATTAGGTTAATTAAATCAGTTAGTAGTGAACAAGATGAATATCAACGAATTGAAAAATTTATTGATGAACGGGAACAGGCTGAATTTCAATCTCAAGCTAATTTTGCGGCAATTAACCCCATTAATGAAGTCTCGGGAATATTGGCAATTTTAGCCATCGTCTTTGTGGGTAAAAATCTCCTGTTGAAAGATAGTTCAGCAGAAGAACTGGAAGCGATATCTACTGTTTTGGGGATTTATTTATTCTTACTATTCCGTTTGTTACCAGTAATCAGTCAGTTGAATGGCCAAAGAAGTCGGTTTGCTAATGTGTCTGCTAGTACAGCAATCGTGGCGGATTTTTTGCGGCGAGACAACAAACCGATCATGAGCAATGGCAAAAATATCTACACGAAGCTATCCCAAGAAATTCGCATTGAAAATCTATCCTTTGCCTATCCTGGTCATCAGGATTCGGTACTCAATGGGGTGAATTTGTCGATTCCTAAAGGCACTACTATGGCATTGGTAGGTGCTTCCGGTGCCGGTAAGTCAACCTTGGCAGATTTGTTGCCACGATTTTATGACCCAGTTGAAGGACGAATCACTATCGATGGCACAGATTTGAAGGATTACGATATCAGTTCCCTCAGACAAGCGATGGGGGTTGTCAGTCAGGATACGTTTTTATTTAATAATTCGGTGCGCAACAATATTGCTTATGGAATGAAAGATGTTACCGAGGCAGATATTATTGCAGCAGCTAAACGAGCCAATGCCTATGAATTTATCATGCAATTACCCCAAGGGTTTGATACCAAAGTAGGCGATCGCGGTGTAATGTTATCCGGTGGACAACGCCAACGTATGGCCATTGCCCGGGCACTGCTGCGGAATCCAGATATTTTAATTTTAGATGAAGCAACCAGTGCCTTAGATACGGTTTCCGAACGGCTAGTACAACAAGCTATTGATGAACTCTGTCGCGATCGCACAACGGTAGTGATTGCTCACCGACTGTCAACGATCCAAAAAGCTCATCAAATCGTGGTTATGGACAAAGGGCAAGTGGTTGAGATTGGCACCCATGAAGAACTGCTTAAGAAGGAGGGTTACTACTCTCGTTTGTACAAGATGCAGTTTGAGCACAATAGCAATGGAGAGGTTAAAAATGTGGTCAAAAAGGAGTTAGTCAAGACCTCCCATGAAGTGCGAACTCACCTGACCCCAATGATTGTTTGCTTGCAGTTAGTGGTTAATGACCTAGTGGATAGCCCTCAGGAACGTCAGGAATTAACTGAAGAAGCCTATCACTCAGCAGTTCGTCTGCTTAAAACCTTGGAGTATTTAGAAGAAAGCTCAACTATAAAATCAATAGCCTAATTTGTGACCCCTTTTATCTAAAATCCCTAAAAGGGATGCAACATAGGATTGTGGGGTTATTGGTAATCGGTAAGCGGTCATTGGTAATCGGTAATCGTACTCCAGTTAACAATTGTAAGCATTCAGCTATCAGCGATCAGCTGAATGCTTAGTAGATAATTAATCATCATTTGTACTAATCGAGCCAATCCAGATCTCGAAGTCATAACCCTCTGCACGCTGGTCAACTCGCTTACCAATCACCCTCACCTTGCGATTAACAAATCGATCCAATATTTCTTCTTCACGACTGCTGACGTAGACACTCAGGGTTTCTGTTTGAGTTTCAAGCTTGAAGGGCATATCTCGTGTATTGGGACCAACCCGAACAGGGGATGATTGCAAAACTCCTGTTAAAGTTATCTCAGGTTCTGGTCGTTCACGATAAAAGGGTTTGTCCGCAAAAATTGTTAAAGTCTGTCTGTTGTTATCCATACTCGCTTGGGTGAGGAAGAGAGCCTCAGGTTTGACCAATCGCCTGTACCAAGGTGATACTGGTAATACTCTCAATGGTGTAGTTGAAGGTTTCCAGACGGTTGCCAAACCGTCTGGAGTGGTTTTGCCCAGTTCACATCCAAGACAACTAGCGCCCAGGAAGATGATTGCTATGAGTAGGATCCGATAATTTGTTTGCATAACATTTATCTTCCTGTGTACTATAAGCTAGTACTATGTGCTAGTTACGGATTAGTTACAGATTAGTTACGGATGTGGGATGCCCAGTAAACCACCTGGGAGCCTGTGGGGACATTAAATCCACGAATCCGAATCTTCCAAGTACCAGGTGTCAGACTACCGGAAACCCTTGCTCGCTCGAATACACTCACAGCTGAGAAACCCCTGGCTCTTTCAGTTCCTGTGGGATCAATCAGGTGGATATCAATGTCGTTGTGAGCCTGGGATGCAGATTCGGGCCACCACAGTGCACCATCAAAATCTTTTTTGCCAGCAGTGACATTAATTGGAATGTCAATAGTCATTCCGTTGCCTACTACTACTTTACCCCAATTTGCCCAACCATTAGTTGCCATCTTTAGAGGGCCAGCACCTTCTGTATTGTTATAGGGATAGGGATTCTGTCCGTAAAGAATCATGAAGGCGTAGGTTTGACCATGATCAAATGTTCCGAACTGTCGGAGCCAATTGCGGGAAAGCATAGCAGCAGCGGCGGCGTAAGGGGTTGCCCCACTAGTTCCTCCAAAGACCCTCAGAGCATTGTCAGAGACGTTACTAGCGGTTTCGCTAAATGTGGGAGTTTGGATATCTGGCTTGTAGCGACCATCAGTAGCTGGACCACGACCCTGGCTATTGTACTGGGTCTGATCAGTTGTCATGAAGCCGCCGACTCCGATTACCTTGTGAGCAATTCCGGGAGAACGAACTGTGCTACTGCTAGGTCCGAAGTTGCCATTAGCAGATACAAAAATCACACCAGCATCATAAGCATTATCAGCAGCGGTGGCGATTGTTCCTGTTTCCGACTCGTTGGCTTGAATCTCTCCAACAAGTACTTTATCAAACAGAGCGATTCCTCTTTGAATGCCCCTAAGGGTGGCGGTGGTATTGAGACCAAAGTTGCTATAGATGTTCCAACTGTCTAGCCGTATTCCAGTCACACCCCGATAGGCATTCCCCAATCGATTGTTACCACTGATAATGGCGGCGGAGCTAGTTCCGTGATTCCAGAAAGTGTCAAAGGGGTCGTAGCCAGGGTTTGAAGTATCGTTGCAGTTTGGACCACCGTTAACGCAATCTCTTACTAAGGCAATATTGCTTGGGGAGTTGAATAGGACATGGGTGCGTCTGATTCCAGTGTCGAGAAGACCAATCCAAGGTTGAGTTAGTCCCAGATTGAAGTAGGGATCGGATACAATTAAACCTCTACCGTCATCAACATCATTGTTGCTAATGGAGTCCGGTGGCTTTTCCCCTCCTTCTACTGGTTGAATGTAAGCAACATCTTGGGATTCAACCAATTGGTTAATCTTGCCAATCTGTGTCTTTCCAGCCACAGCATTGACAATCCAAAAGTGTTCAGTTGGTTTAAATGTACGGAATGCCTGGTTTTTTTTAATTAGATTCAACTGGGATTTAGTTCTTGCTGCTTTGAGCTCTTCAATCGCCTTGTGGCGTCGCGTACCTCGCTCTCCACGCTTCTCCCCTTGCCCTAATTCTGGCATGAGGGGAATTCGCCGGTCTTCCTTGAAAGTAACAATGACTTCAATATCATCACTCGGTCTCTTAATCTGGCGCAACCGCTCTAGGGCTGGGCTGATCTTTGAGGTCGGGCGAAGTTTACCTATGTCAGGTTTCTTTTCTATGGGAAAGTTCACCTTGTAGATATTCTGGTCTGGGATAAAACTGCTTTTAAAGTCAGTAAACGAACCAGTCTTAGGAATGAACACGGAATTGATAGTGTTAGCCCGGTCTACCGGTACTTGGTAAGGATTGTAAAACTCACCACTGATGGTTTGCTTGCCCTCACCCTTTACCATTAACGGGAACATTAAGGAAATGAGCAAACCTCCCGTCAACAAGAAAAAGCTTTTTCTCGTTACCATTTTGTTTTCCCTCGCGATCACTTAGAGAAATTTTTTTGAATTTACAGACCAGGACTATTGAAACAGTCAAGTTTTACTGTCAAACTTGACTACAGCAGCTATAGTAATTAGCAACATGTTGTGATCCTGCTCTATTGATATATCTGGAGAAGATCATGATTTTTATGCCAAGCGGGCTGGATTTGTTGTAAATGTTTACAATAAAGTCTTACCTTGATCGATATTTAATCGATAGTTATGTGAGCATGTGACAATCAGGGAATGATCTATCAACCACCACGCCCAAAAATTCCTGAGTGTAGCTGGCAGCGTCCCCTGGGACTAGGCTGGGATAACCCTTATACTGTCCGTTACCCAAGTAATCTTGATGATGGTCCCTGGCACGGCATGCCCTTGGGGGGATTTGGTGCTGGTTGTATTGGTCGCTCTCCCCGAGGAGATTTTAATTTATGGCACTTAGATGGGGGAGAACACATCTTTAAAAGCCTCCCCCCTTGTCAATTTAGTGTATTTGAACAACCAGAGCATTCTCTAGCCCAGGCTTATGCTTTATGTACTCAACCACCAGAGGATGCTCAGCTGGGCTCTTGGCAATGGTATCCAACACAAGGCAAAGGTGAGGAAAACAGCTCAGAGGTTTCTGGTCACTACTATGCTTTGTATCCTCGCAGTTGGTTTACCTATAAAAATGTCTTTCAGACTGAACTAAGCTGTGAGCAGTTTTCCCCAATTTGGGCAGGATGTTATCAGGAAAGTAGTTACCCAGTGGCGGTGTTTGAGTGGTCGGCTCACAACCCTACTGATACTCCCATTACCCTTAGCATCATGCTCACTTGGCAGAATATGGTGGGTTGGTTTACGAATGCGATTAAAAATCCAGAGGTGCGGGTAAGGGATGATGGTAGTCCGGTGTATGAGTACCAGCCTCGGTGGGGAGATAGTACGGGGAATTTGAATCAGTGGGTTGTGGATCACTATCGGGTCGGATTTGTTCTAGACCGGGTGAGACTGGGGGATGAGATTAAAGAAGGGGAAGGACAATTGTGCCTCGCTACAGTTACTAATCCCAGTATGGAGGTATTTTACCACGGTCGCTGGAATCCAGTTGGTGATGGTGCTGAGGTTTGGGATACCTTTGCTACGGATGGTAGCTTGGTAGACCATCAAGATGAAACCCCAGCGGCACCAGGAGAACAAATTGCGTGCGCGATCGCAATTCGCTTTACTCTTCGTCCAGGTAAAACCCGCAAAATTCCCTTTATCCTGGCTTGGGACTTCCCGGTGACAGAATTTAAATTAGGTATTAACTATTACCGGAGATACACGGACTTTTTTGGACGCAACGGTAATAATGGCTGGTCAATGGTGCGCACTGCTCTCAAGCACCATGATCTGTGGCGAGAACAAATTGAATCATGGCAAGAACCGGTATTAAATCAGGAAGATTTACCCAATTGGTTCAAGATGGCCTTGTTTAATGAGCTTTACTTGCTCACGGATGGCGGTAGTCTCTGGACAGCAGCAACTGAACTTGACCCGATTGGACAGTTTGGTGTATTGGAATGTCTAGATTACCGTTGGTACGAAAGCCTGGATGTGCGGCTCTATGGTTCTTTTGCCCTAGCAATGCTGTGGCCGAAACTGGATAAAGCGGTGCTAGAAGCCTTTGCCCGAGCTATCCCGACTAGCGATCAAACACTGCGTATTATTGGTTACAACCAAGCTCAAGCTGTACGTAAAATTGCGGATGCTACTCCCCATGACTTAGGAGCTCCCAATGAGCATCCTTGGCAACAGACTAATTATACTAGCTACCAGGATTGTAACCAGTGGAAGGATTTAGCCAGTGACTTTGTTTTACAAGTCTATCGGGATTTTGTTTTCTCTAGCGCTACAGATATAGAGTTTTTGTGGGAGTGCTGGTCATCCATTGTCAAGGCACTGGCTTATCTCAAGGGGTTTGACCAAGATGGGGATGGGATACCAGAAAACTATGGGGCACCAGATCAGACTTTTGATGATTGGCGATTGCAGGGAGTAAGTGCTTACTGTGGAGGGTTGTGGTTAGCGGCTTTGGAGAGTGCGATCGCAATTGGAGAAATTCTGACCAAGAATTATCCACCAACATCCCCATTAGTAGAAGTACCTGAGCTAGATTCCATTCAAGACACCATTGAGTGCTATCGTCAGTGGTTAGCACAAGCCCAACCAATTTATCAAGAAAAGCTGTGGAATGGGCAGTACTATCAACTAGATAGTGAAAGTGGCTCAGATGTGGTGATGGCAGACCAGTTATGTGGTCAATTTTATGCTCAGTTACTGGGATTACCGGATATTGTACCACCAGAGTGTACTCTCTCAGCCCTCAAGACTGTGTATGATGCCTGTTTTTTAAAGTTCCATCAGGGTCAACTCGGAGCAGTTAATGGAGTCAGACCCGATGGCACACCAGAAGATCCCGATGCGACTCATCCGATGGAAGTGTGGACAGGAATTAATTTTGGATTAGCAGCATTTCTGATTCAGCAAGGCATGAAGGATGAAGCTTTACGTATGACTGAAGCAGTGGTAGGGCAGGTTTATGATCATGGCTTGCAATTTAGGACACCAGAAGCGATTACAGCAGCAGGGACATTCCGGGCTAGTCACTATTTGCGAGCCATGGGGATTTGGGCAGTCCATTTAATGCTTAACGATAATACCAACTAGAAAAAGACAGGTAATGGCGGGGGTTGTGTACCCTTAGTTATGGCATTAGTGATGCGATGCTCCTTGGCCTTGGCCTATTGGCCACGCTACGCGAATGGGCCACGCTACGCGAATGGAGCCGCTACGCGAACGTATTGCCACACTATCAGCAAAATGGGCTAATCGCTGGTTTCCCAACAAAACATCCCATAGCCAAATTTTCTAATGTCCTGATTATCAACTAACCAATAAGAAGGTAGGTAAGGGAGCAAGCCTGATTGATAGTCCAAGCTACAGAAGCTTGGGTATCATCAGGATCATAGTTAATTTTATTGCTGTTTCGGTAAATTTTTTACCTGGTTGAGTGACTTTTTTATCTGCCAGAGGTTATTTTAACATAGTGAAACCAACCTTGGCAATAATTTGCTTTGGTTTCGCTACTCCTCAACTGCTCTCTACATAAAATCAAGGGTTTTAGGAGTAAAGTCAGTCAACCAGATTTGTTACTTATAACCATTGAGCTATCAGCACTTCAACAGTCAGTTTTTCAATAAATGAAAACTTACAAATTTGGCTGAGGGGAGCGAGTATATGAGTTATCTTCCACAACCTTGGCCTTTGGGCCACGCTACGCGAACAATCAGCGGATAGCTGATAGCTCTAGGCTGAATGCTTACTGTTCCGTTAGTCTAACTTTCGGTAATTATCTAAGTATAGGCTCTGAATTGGAGTGGTCAATTACAGATAAAACAAACAATTAAGAGGATCAAATAATGAAATTCACTTACCGTGGTATTACCTATGAAAATGAACCGGTAACTTTTGAGATGAAATCAGAAAAAATTGTTGGTAAGTATCGTGGTGTCCGTTGGCGACAACCAAAGCTCAACGGTGTGCTTTTACCGGAAGCGATCGCCAAATTAAAGTATCGTGGGGCATATTATCTTCACGTTCTTTGGGGTAAACCGATTGATTTTACTAAGCAACATTACGGAGTTAAGCATCCTTGTTCTAAATAGCTAAGCTATTGGCTTGTCCTGCATCAGCTATAGCGCAAATTGGCCTTAGCTGAATGCTTACATACATAAGCTATAGAGTATCTTGAAATTCTTCCTTAAGTTAGGCTTTGGGTAATCTACCATAGCAACACTATTACTAAACTAAGGCAAAAGGCTTCCATGGAAAAGGCTTCAATTGCTTACCCAAATTGCCACAATACTTGGCACAATACTATAGATGCTTTGGATGCCTTCCCGTAGGGGTGCGGAAAGCCCGTTATATCCTTGGGACGCTTCTGCTGAGGACAACCTCTGGATGATTGGTTCAGCTAGTGCGCCTCCTTATAGCTAGAAACTGGTGGCGAACACCAGGTTATGATATAGGTTAGTACCCAAAGACTAACTAGTCGAAACTAATCACCGTTCGCGTAGCGTGGCCCAAAGGCCATGGATGGATATGGCTGGAAGCTCCACCCCTGCAGTGGACAAGGGAAGTTCCGTAGCACTCCTTCTCAGGAGAATGACAAAGGCTTCCGAAAGAAAGTAAAAAATATTGTCAACAAGTCGAATTATGGAGCTAAGATAAAGGCAGAAAAACTTGCACCAATTCTAATAGGTGCGCTCTTACTTGGCGAATTTAATTCGCCACGGGTCGCACCTGAGGATGGCAAACTGATCACCGCTCCTGCAAAATCGACACTCCAATACACTCCCTCTGGTTCCTTAGAAACCGTGCCTTCAACTTCTTAAATCAGGATAAAAAGCAGAAGTCACTCGGCGAAGGAATTAGTCACAAGGTCTTTTACAACAGTCTTCTGGAAGTAAAACGGACACATCAACCTCAAAGGTAACTAAAAGGGAATAAGTCCCCCTAGGATCGAGGCCTAACCTATTGGAGTTAGATAAAATCTAAGCTCTATGATAGAGTAAAATTAAAAATCGTAGGCAAAACAACCTATCAAATACAAACCTATCAAACACAAATCTATATTTAGATACTGCGAATTAGCATTTGTCTATGACTAACTGATTCAGAAGCGAATAGTAGCAGGTGCTTACAAATTTTTTCCGATATCCACCCTAAGGTAATACTAGTTAAGAGGTTTTGCGTTTTATTCGATAGTAACTATGTCCCATCATCTCATCTTCAGAGAATCACGGACTCAGGTTTATGTACCTGTGAAAATTGCATCCTCACCTCCATCTACCATTCCCAAGACTTCTGTCTCTGCTGGGCAACTGGGGAGTTTGAATCATTGGATGTTTGTGTCTATTGGACTAGCTTTAGTGGTGATTGGATTAGTGGTGTATGGTAAGCTCCAATTCAAGGATAAGGACAAAAAGCTGAAATTGGAGCAGTATAAAACTGCTGATCTTCGGAAAAAGTTAAAGCTGGCGCTTAATACTATCCGGAAAATGGAATCCAATCCTGATTTGGTTCACTCGCGGGAATTTAATCTGGATTACCTCAGAATGCGAATGGAAGAAGAAGTATTCCACTTTGCAGTTATCAATCAAATTAAAATTAGAATAAAACAGTTAATCAGTATAGCATTACGACCTACTCAAGACTCTAGAAATGTTATCGGTGTCGCTAGTACGTCAGGTCGTCAAATTAATGAAACATTTGATGTTAAGTACGAGACAGAAATTCGAGGTAAACGCAGTGTGGGAGTGCTTTTCCGCATTCAAGTTAAATTAATGAAATTACCCACTCAACGCACCTCGGCAACCGTTAGCCAAATTATTGACTGTATAGAAACATTTCTTAGTCCAGATGCAGAAAATGATACCTGGCAACCAACAATTCAAGGACGTATTGTTTGCATGCGTTGGGATCAAAAGGCAAAACCAACGCCATTATTAGTATTAGAACAATCCACTGAAGGGGTTAACGTTACTCTAAGAACCAAACGGGTTGGGATGACGTAATACCAATTTTATTCATATTTTAGGAAATAGAGAGTAGGGAGTAGGAAGTGTCGGGAGATGGGGAGATGGGGAGATGGGGAGATGGGGAGATGGGGAGATAAAATTGGTATTAGCAATTAGCCATTAGCCATTAGTCATTATCGATTACCAATTACCGATTACCAATTACCGATTTCCCAAGCTTTGTCTTGATGCAGCGCGGTCATGGGGACGTTGCTGAATTAAGGAATGAATGCGCAATCATCTGGTGCATGTTAAAGCCCCCTAAATCCCCCAATTTTGGGGGACTTTGAACGTCTTATTCCCCCCAGAATTGGGGGGTTAGGGGGGCAAAACCATACCCAGAATCAGCAACGCCGTCATGGGGGAAACCACGGCAGTTGCTCATGGGGGGAACCACGGCAGTCGCTCATGGGGGAAACCCCCAAGACCGCGCTGCCTCCCCAAGACCGCACTGCCTCCCCAAGACCGCACTGCCTCCCCAAGACCGCGCTGCACCGCTGCTCCCTGCTCCCTGTTCCCTGTTCCCTGTTCCCTGTTCCCTTTGCTATATAGGGTGCCTTATTAAGGCACCCTACTATTTATAGAGTTTGGTTTCCAGTTTGACGTAAGTCCTATTTGGGTATTCCTTAACCAATTTTTTAAACAGGCTTTAATAATCTTTATGCAGCTAATAAATTGATTTCGATACTATAGATAATAAACGAGTAAAATACTCACAATGTTTATTAATCCTAGGGGGTGGTTCGGGAAGATTATTCCTTCCCATACACCAAATCAGTATACAGATATTTCTACAAAGAAAGATACATCATCACAGGATAACACTCCGTTAAAACCAGCTAGATTAGGTTTCCTACTAGCTGTTTTTTTTCCCCTATTCGGAGCAATTTCAACAGCTCGGGATGGGGAGGGAGTGCAACGGATGGAAAAACAAACCCAAACTTGGTTTTTTAAACTTAGGGGTCCGGTGACTGGCCCAGACAATATAGTGATTTTGGCAATTGATGAGGAGTCTCTGAATTTAAATCAATCCTATGATGATAATGATGAGTCTCAAGCACTAACTGATTTAGAACTTATCAAGAGCTGGCCCTGGAAACGAGCTGCTTATGCTAAAGCGATTGAGCGTGTAATGGCTGCTGGAGCTAAGTCTGTTGCCGTCAGTATTGTGTTAGATAGTCCCAGTAGTTACGGTGAGGCAGATGATAAACGGTTAACAGAGGTGCTGGAAAATTATGGCGAAAAGGTTACTCTGGCCGCTATATATGATACTTACGAAACTGTTGAAGGTGAGGCTATCAAGCTAGTTAAGCCAAATTCTTTGTTTGAGACACCCCAGCTATCTGTAGGTTCGATTAATTATCCCATTGAGCCAGATGGCAGAATCTATCGTCTAGCCAATCAGTTTCCCAAAGTTTGGGCTAAGAATAATCCAGAATTGGCACAAACATCTGATCAGCTGATTTTTACAGTACCTTCCTTTAATGAGGCTACCTTGGCAGCTGCTCAGGAATCAGGACTGAAGACGAAGCCCAAACCAGAGAATATTTTCTTCTACGGTTCGGATGCATTTAGATCTATTCCCTTCTGGTATGTCTTAGATGATAATCGCTGGCAGACTCGCCTAGACGATGGTAAGTATTTCCAAGACAAGATTGTGTTAATTGGACCAACTGCTAGCTCATTACCAGATTTTCATCGGACTCCTGTGTCCGATAGAATGGCTGGGGTAGAAATCAATGCTAATGCGATCGCAACACTACTCGAAGGTCGTACCATTGTTCAAGCAATTCCCAATCCTATCCACAGAGGAGTGTTGATCTTCTTGGGGGTTACAGTAGTAAGGTCCCTATTCAGTCGGATTAAGCGATGGCAAGTTTGCCTAGGCTGGACAGTGCTCGGGGTAATCACTTGGGGAGGAATCAGTTATCTATTTTTCGTGTATGAGGGGCTAATTTTGCCTACAGCAGTCCCTATAGTTAACATAACTCTCAGTGGTGTTTTCTGTAGCGCTATGGGAGCAATGCAAGACCTGAAGAATAAACAGCAACTACGCCAAACTCTCAAACATTACGTTTCTGCCCCCATTGTCCAAGAAATTATCTCTGGACAAGATGATTTACGCAATTTGCTGGAGGAAAGGGAAGAAGAACTATTTGCTACTAAGTTAAGTGGACGCTATCAAATCATCAAACGACTTAGTGCTGGAGGATTTGGCGAAACCTTTATTGCTGAAGACACCCAGCGACCGGGAAATCCGCACTGTGTGGTCAAACAGCTCAAACCTGCTAGCAATAATCCTCAACACTGGCAACTGGCTCGACGGTTATTTCAAACGGAAGCAGAAATTCTCGAAAAGTTGGGCAAACATCACCAAATCCCTGAGCTGTTAGCCTATTTTGATGAAAATCAAGAATTTTATCTAGTTGAAGAGTTTATTAAAGGTCATCCTCTCAGCGATGAGTTACCAGCGAAACCTATTCCTGAAGCCAACGTCATTGCCATAGTGGTAGATATTCTAAAGGTATTGCAGTTTGTCCACAGTCACAGTGTGATTCACCGAGATATTAAACCCGATAATCTAATTCGGCGCAAATCAGATCAGAAGCTGGTGCTAATTGACTTTGGCGCTGTTAAAGAAATTACTAATCAATTGCATTCAAGACGAAACCTGACTAATTTCACTGTCGCCATTGGTACTAAAGGTTATATGCCTAATGAACAAGCTGTGGGTAGTCCAAGATTTAACAGTGATATTTATGCCACAGGTATGATTGCTGTGCGATCGCTTACTGGCATAACTCCTAGCAAATTACCCACAGATCCCATAACTGGAGAAGTAATTTGGCTCAATAAAGCACAGGTCAGTCCTGAATTAGCTACAGTGGTCAACAAAATGGTGCGCTATAGCTTCCGAAGTCGCTACCAGTCCGCTGAGGAGGTATTAGAAGCACTGAAACCTTTAACCAAAACCTTGCCAACATTCTCGTTTAGTAGCCTTGATTCATCGGTAGCGCTAGAATCTGAGGCTTCCACCGTGCCAGCACCACAGAAAACCATGGTTGATAGTGACTGTTCGAGTTCACAGAAAACTGTTCCGTTGTCGGAATCTACCACAGTGCTAGAGGAGGAAACCATGGTTGATAGTGACTGTTCGAGTTCACAGAAAACTGTTTCGTTGTCGGAATCTACCACAGTGCTAGAGTCTAAGGAAACCTTATTCTAGTGATTATAGCGGTTTTTAATTAGGTGAGGTACAAATTTTGGAGTTTTAGGGAACAGGGAACAGGTAACAGGGAACAGGGAACAGGTAAAAAATCATGTGTACCTCATTAGGCTATAAACCGCTATAGTCGTCAGTCAATAGGGCAGTTGAATGTTGAGTGTCCACTTTCAAGATTAAACCTTCAACCTTCAACCTAGCAACCTGGTAACCTTGAACCTTCAACCTGCTAACCTTAAGCCACTGCTAGAGGATTCAACCATCGCAAAATTTCCCGTTGCAAGCGATTTAAATCGCGATAGACTTCTTGCTTGACCCACTGACCTACGGCATCCAATGGGGTAAACACTGCCCCTGGGTTTAAGGTGACATCTTGCCCTAAAGGTGTTAAATGATTTCCTGGTATCCGCTGTAGGACAACCATATTTGGAAAACGTTTCTGTAAGGCTTGGGTCAAGCTAACACTTTGGTCAATCTCGTCATCAGTGAATTTAATCAGTAAATTACGCTGGATTTGATAGCGTTGAGTAATCAGAGAGTTAGTTTCTTGGGGTGAGGGAGTAAACTCGACCTGGAAGATAGGATTGAGGTTTAACTGTTCCACAAAGGGAATGGCACGGTCAGCGGAATAGTTGTTATAGGAAATCAAGATATTACCAGCTCGTTCTACACTGAAGAGGCTGCCAATCAACAAATGCAGTTTGCACCCCATGCTGTGGCCGATACCATAGATGGGTAGATACCGTTTCCGTAAAGCATTGGTTACCTGTAAGCGATTGAGAGTAGTCTCGAAGCGATTGAGTACATCTCGTGCGATCGCAATATGGTCGAGGGTATTCACAAACGGTGTCGCAATCACTGCATACCGTTGACGTGCTAATTCTTCCAGTAACAATCGGTAGGTTACTTGGGGAGCTGTAGCAATAAATGCCCCACCCAGAAAATGGATAATCCCGGTGGGACGATTGGGGATTAAAACCCAGTTACCAGATATCTCTTGCCAGTCCATGCCATACTATATAGGGTTTACTTCTTTTATTGTAAAGATGTTTGTAGAGTACTCTAGAGTATGGTATTAATCTAGTAATATCTAGAAGTTAAGAATTCTGAATTTACAATTCAGAATTCTCTTGACCTGGTACCATTAGTCGAAATTCATAAGTGTTGGGAGTAGACAATAATTCTGCACCCCTAGGATTAAGATATCGCCCGTTGAATTTTAACTTCATGCGACTCTTGAAGCTACCAGCGCAGTAGCTGGGATTAGTATTAGCTCCAGGTGTGAAGGAAATCCTGTATTGAATTTATCCTAGTGTAAGGTAGGCTTCGATATTAGGTAAATCTTGAGTAACACTCGTCATATCTTCAATTATTAACTCTTTACCGCACTCATTAATAATTTGCTTGTTAGAAGCTAAGGCTTGAATTGCCGAGGTAATAAATTCTGATGCGGTGTTGATATCACCAATAACTGGTTCTTGAGCATTTAACCCTGAGGCAAAAGCGAAAACCATAAGCGAAAACCATAGCAGTTGCAGCAGCAATTAACGTATTTTTTACCTTCATCTTGAGCCTCGTTTAGTTGAGATTGATTATGAGCACACAGTTGAGAACAAATCTTGAGTGCCCATGACAATTAGCACTGCTAATGGCGCAGTATCAGGAAAACTGGTTAGCGGCACTTATCCATACAATTCCCCAAAGTGTCTAGTGAGGTAACAGTCTATAGGCAACTATAGGTAGAGGGGAGATGAAGAAGATGAGGACTAGTGATTTTATAAAAAAAGCTATACTTTATAGATAGATTTCCAACTATTTTGAATGAGATTGAGACTTTATTAGTTAATCACTCTGATTCTTTGTCTATCGTTTCTGATATATTCTAAGTATCGCATTACTTTGTAAAAGTGTAGGCTACACAACTCTAAAGCACTTAGGCAATAACTCTACTTGTGAGGGTGGGTTAGTCACACACCCTACTAACTAAAGACTCATCACTAACTCACTAAAGATTCAGCACTGACCTTAGTCAACTCTCGAATCTGCTCAATCAAATTGTTAATACCATCAGTATTGAGGCGATAACTGATGGGATGGGCAATCAGTCGTGCTGTACTCTCATACAAAATGTCAATTTCAATTAAGCCATTCTCTTTTAAGGTACGACCTGTGGACACCAAGTCCACAATTGCCTCCGACATCCCGGTAATTGGACCAAGTTCAACAGAACCGTAGAGGGGGATAATTTCCACTGGCAAATCCAGGTTATTGAAATATTCCCGAGCACAGTGAACAAACTTGGAGGCTACGCGACCATGAGCTGGCAAATCCAAAGGGCTTCGATAAGAGCTAGCTGCACGAACTGCTAATGACATCCGACAATAACCAAAGTGTAAGTCACCTAAGGTAGCGACTATTGGGGCTTTTTCCCGTAGCACATCGTAACCAACTATCCCCAACTGAGCTTGACCATATTCGACGTAAACCGGTACATCTTGAGCTCGTACCAGTAGAGCTTGAGCAGTTTGACTGGGGTCTTGAATCTGGAGTTGGCGGTTGGCGGAGTCTAGGAAGGTACTAAAGTCTAAGCCAACGGATTGCAGTAGCTTGATGCTGTCTTTTAGGAGTGCGCCTTTGGGTAATGCGATGGTAATCATATGGGGAGCTTCGGGAGCTTTGGCAGGAGGTCAATTAGTTGACTGATCAGATCAACTATACCTGTAGAAGCTCCATTATAGAAGCCCGTGCTCCTCAAATTATCACCAACCCGACATATCCTTAGGTGCGCTCTTAGCATTAAGAATTAAATTCGCTCAAGGTGCGCTTTCCAATGGGCGAATAAATCGCCCTTGGGTCGCACCTTTCGGCAAAGCCGACGCTACGCGAACGGGTCGCACCTGTTGAATACTTATGATTCCGGAGGGTACGTCATTAGTTATTTGTTAAACCTTTAAATCAGGAATCAGCTCTAGCACAGTTTTTTTAATGAAATCCCGCTGATAAAAGTCAGGATCAACAATCCTTCGATTCCAGACCACAATGTCTAAATCTATACAGCGCGGTCCATTTTTATTGGATTGCTTAACCCGCCCTTGGTCAATTTCGACTTGTTTAAGTTTTTGACGAAAGGTCTCAAAACCGTCTTCTGTGTGAATTAAAAAGGCACCATTTAGAAAATCAGGTTGCTCAGTAAAGCCTATGGGTTTTGTTATGTAAAAGCGAGATTCATTAACAAAATTATCAGTTTTTGATAAATTATATTTGGCTAGTTTTACATTTTTATCAGGTTCAATGTTAGAGCCAACACTTACTACTACTTCATTCACTACCACTTCATTCATCGTTTAGCACTCAATTCTATAGACACAGAATCGGAAAATCGCAAAGCAAAAGGTTTATCAACTTTCACCTTAGCCCATACTATCCGGGGATTTTCCATTACAATATCTAAAATCATCTGGGTTAGCTTTTCTAGTAAATTAAACTTACTTTCTTCCACTGCTTTAATTACACGCTTGCTTAGGGTTTTATAATTTAGGGTATCTTCAACGCGATCGCTTTTTGTAGAATTTCCTGGGGTAAAGCCAGCCTTAATATTAATCACAACATCTTGTTTAGTTTTTCTTTCCCAGTCATTAAATCCTATTATCGTGCGGAGTCTTAAATTTTTTATTTCCAGCAGCGCTTCAACATAACTGTGTTGTTTTTTGCTCCCGAAATCATTAACTTTTATTGATGTGATATCAGTAAGTTGTGTCATATCTTTGATGTATATAGTCTTGATTAAGTGTTCAGCTATCAGCGGTCAGCTATCAGCGGTCAGCTATCAGCGGTCAGCTATCAGTTATCAGTTAAGCTGTTCAGCATTTAGATTGGGATACCTTTGCTCAAAGGGAACAGGGAACAGCGGATCTGGGAACGGGTAATAACCAATTTAAATGCACATTAGCTGATCAGTTATCAGTTATAATTGAAAAGCTTACGGCTTACAGTTGATTACAAATGTTGACCGCCATCCACAAATAAAAACTGTCCGGTAACAAATTGATTAGAGAGCAAATAGCGAACAGCCTGACAAATCTGATCCACATTGCCCTGGCTATGCATGGGTACTCTTTGTCTAAGTGTTTCGATATACTGTTCACTTGCCCCGGCTGGAAGTAAAATCCACCCAGGGCAAATTCCATTCACTCGAATATCTGGAGCCAACTCTAAAGCTGCCATCTCCGTTAAGTTAGCCAAGGCTTTCTTAGCTAATGTATAAGCAGAATAGGAAAAATCATTCTTGTTGATTCTGGTATCAATAATATTGATAATGTTCCCTTTTTGATAAAGACGAGCAAAATCACGGGTAAAGAAATACGGAGCCTTAAAGTTTACAGCAAAGTGACTGTCAAACCAGTCAAGTTCCGTTTCTTTAAGGGTTGCTGGTTCAAAAATGGAAGCATTATTCACCAACACATCAAGCTCAGGAACATCTGCTTTCACCTTTGGCAAAAGATTGAGCATATCTTCGTCACAGGTTAGATCAGCTTGGTAAAACCGACAATTTCGCTCTAGGGACTGGATCTGTTCTGCTAGGATTTCCGCGTCTTGGCGAGAACGGTTGTAATGAATCGCTAGATCATAGCCCTGTTTCGCCAAGTCTAATGCGATCGCTTTACCAATCCTTTTGGTGCCACCTGTAACCAATGCCCAAGCCATACTGGTTTATCTTTCTAGGTTTTAAATTATAATTACTCTGTGATTCACTTTATCTTAACTAAAATAGTATATCAAGTAGCTTGTCGTGTCTATCAATGACTTGGCTGTTAACTACAGGTAGTAGGCTTCGTTAATAACCCAAGCTACAGATAAAGTCGCTGCGTAAGTCTTATAATTGTGTTGATAGTCAAGCGTCAACCGTCAACTATCAACAAAATCAATGCGTATCCTTTTAGTAGATGATGAAATTGAGCTGACTGACCCCCTGTCTCGGGTATTAACTCGTGAAGGTTACACTGTAGATGTGGCTTACAATGGTGCCTCAGGAAATGAGTTAGCTTGCGTTGGCGCTTATGACTTGTTAATCTTAGACTGGATGCTACCGCACATGTCTGGGTTAGAAATTTGCCAACAAATGCGATCGCATGACACCACTACCCCAGTTCTTTTTCTAACCGCCAAGGACACTGTAGATGACCGAGTGATGGGATTAGATGCTGGTGCTGACGACTATCTAGTTAAACCATTTGAACTGCGGGAGTTACTCGCTAGAGTCCGGGCTCTGCTTCGGCGTTCTGCTGCGACGGATGCCAATCCCAGCCAGCGGTTACGGGTTGGACAAATAGAATTAGACTTAACCAATCAAATAGCTTATCGCCACGGACGCCCAATTGAGCTATCGGAAAAAGAAAGCCAACTGCTAGGGTACTTCATGAGCAATGTTGGTCTATTATTATCCCACAAGCAAATTTATCAACATTTGTGGCCATCTGAGGAAATCCCAAAAAGTAACAATTTAGCTGCTCTAGTTCGTTTGTTGCGTCGCAAAATCGAAGTTAAGGGTTCCGTACCTCTGATCCATACAGTTTATGGTAAGGGTTATCGGTTTGGTTGATTGTTATTTGTTAATAAATAATTTAAATGATTTATTGATTAGCCTGACTACAGGGGCTAAAGGAAATGCGATGCAGCCGACATGGTCCGTATTTTTGCAGTGCTAACCGATGCTTTTTGGTACCATAGCCCATGTTGGCTGTCAAATCATACTCTGAATACTTGGTAGCTAGACGAATGATTAAATCATCACGCCACACCTTGGCTACAATACTGGCTGCAGCAATATGAAGCGATCGCTGATCCCCCTTTACTAGATTTCGTTGTGCTATCGGTAAATCTGGCAACCCGTGTAACCCATCAATCAGACAAATATCGGGCTTAACTTTTAATTTAAGCACAGCCCGTTTCATAGCTAACAATGAGGCTTGTAAGATATTGAGCTGGTCAATTTCTGCACTAGTGGCATAACCAATAGTCCAATCCAGTGCCAATCCCTGAATTTCTTGAGACAGCCTTTGGCGTCGTTTCCGGGACAACTTTTTACTATCTTTAACGCCAGCTATAGCCAGTTGTGGCAGGACAGATACAGGTAAAATCACTGCTGCTGCCACAACTGGACCAAATAAGGCACCTCGCCCTACTTCATCTACTCCAGCCACTAAGGAAGGAGTACCGGATAAATCCGGTAACTCAAACACTTCAGTGACTTTGTCCGTTGTCATTTATCTGCTGAAGAGCGGCGACGGCGGCGGCGCACGATGGGGGGACTGTTAATGGTGCCATTGGCAGTAGTGAGTTGATCAGATCCAGTTTCTGGAATTGGTGTGGCAGCACTAGATTCCACCAAGTCGGATTCCTCTAACTCTAGCTGATCGTCGATGGAGGATTGACTATTAGTTGAATCGGTAGTTGAATCGGTAGTTGAATCGGTAGTTGAATTGGATAATTCTTCTTCATTATCCTCGATTTTTTCTCCCGGCAGTAACACTGAGATAATTGCTGACCTAGGATCTTTCACCTCTCGGTCTAAATTTAGTATAGGGGAAATGCCCATCAACGCATAAACATCTTGTTCTTCTGGGCTCATTTCAACCCTGACCAATTCTGGTGGTTCTTTCTCTTGAGCAAACTTGACTAGCTGGGGTTTTTCTACTCCTGAGGTCGATACGTCGGTTTCTGTGATGGCATCAAAGTTGGATGAGACAGAGATCACCCGATTGACTCCCCTAGTAATTGGTTCTTCCCTAATCACCGGGTCATCAATACGACGGCGGCGGCGGCGGCGATTATTTACCGCTCCCCGTTCCTGATAACTGGGGTGATTGAGCAAGTCCAAATCATTATCATTCTCAGAAGATAAGTCTACGGGTTCGGGGAACTGTGGAATGCTTCGCTCCGCCGGTAAGGGGATCGGTGCTAAGGTCTCTAGTGCTTCTGCTTCGACTTCACCGGGAAGATGTGCCAGATGTCCTAACCCGCCACAGGTAGCACAGGTTTTACCAAACAACTCGTAAATATTTTGCCCTTGGCGCTTGCGAGTCAGTTCCACTAAGCCAAGTTCCGAAAGCTGGGCAATCTGTGGTCGGGCTTTGTCCTCTTTTAGGGCTTGATTGAAGTGTTCGAGAACCTGTAACTGATCCCGCCTGGTGTCCATATCAATAAAGTCAACAACGATCACCCCAGCTAGATTACGTAGGCGCAGCTGGCGGGCAATTTCTGTTGCTGCCTCACAGTTAGTCCACAAAACCGTTTCCCGCGCTGTAGCTGAGCGGGTAAAGGAACCAGAGTTCACATCAATTACGGTTAGAGCTTCGGTAGGTTCAATGATAATGTAGCCACCAGATGGTAAATCTACTCTTGGCTTGAGGGCTTCTCGAATTGCAGCATTGACCCGGAAATATCCCAAAATTGGCATGCGATCGCGATGATGGTCAATCAAGACCCCCTCTGGTGCTTGACCTCCGCTCCAGCTCAACAAGTGTTGTTTAACCCGTTTAACTGCAGTACTAGAATCGACCACAATCCGATTAACATCAGCAGTGTACATATCCCGCAGGACACGCTGAATAAAATCATCATCCCGATTAAGTAGGGCTGGTGCTCTGGTAGAGGTTGCTTCGAGCTGGACAGCTTCCCATTGTCTTTGCAGGTTTTCCAAATCTTCCATAATGGCTTCTTCGGCTCTGCCTTCAGCTTCGGTGCGCACCAGCACTCCCATGCCCGATGGTTTGATTAGAATTGCTAGAGCTCTGAGGCGATTGCGTTCACTTTCGCTCTTAATCCGCCGAGACAAGTTCACTCCTCGGCCATAAGGCATCAGCACCAAATAGCGACCGGGTAAACTAATATTACCTGTAAGCCTGGGCCCTTTATTACCAGTAGGTTCTTTCATCACTTGCACCAACACCTTCTGCTGGGGAGTCAGCAGTTCGGTGATCGCACCAGACCGGCGTTTCAAGCGCAATGGTCCTAAATCTGTCACATGAATAAAACCATTGCGATCAGGATCCCCAATGTTGACAAATGCTGCATCAATACCCGGTAAGACATTTTCTACAATGCCTAGATAAATATCACCGACCTGGTGATTACCGGTGGCAACTACTAGTTCTTGAATTTGATCTTCCCAAAATACAGCAGCAAGTTGATGTTGCTCTGCAATAATAATTTGCTTTGGCATGCAATTTCCTCAAAACTTCGTGGTACGCTTAGTCCTACAGTTAACGATAGGAGTCGTACTCTATTTCTAGGTCTGAAATGTTCGGTGATTTACTGCCATTAAACTGATCGGCCACAGGGACTAATAAATAGACTATGAATAACTAGAGGTGCGACCCGTGATGGCGAGCAATCCCTGGCCATCACGGAAAGCCCACTTAACTATTTTGTTGCTCATTGTTTGTTCGCGTCGCGTGACCTACGGTCAATCGAAAACTGTAGTCAATGGCTGTAGTCAATGGCTGTAGTCAATGGCTGTAGTCAATGGCTGTAGTCAATGGCGGTGAAACTGTCTCGAAGCCCCGTCTGTTTAAAGGGGGGTGCTGACAGGGGGTTTCGTGGTTTGGTGAATGGGATTGTAGCGGCTCTGCTGATTGTACCACTTGGAGGTGCGACATTAGTTCTCTACTTTAAGACTCGCTTTCCAGTAGGATGTTCTGTCGCAAAGTCGAAAATTTTTGAGGTGCGCGCCCGAACGCGCCCTGCGTTGGGCTTTGCCTAAAGGCGCGACCCAAGAAGCCCGGGTTACCGAGCCAAAGTAAAGCGCACAATCACGCGAATTTAAATAGCCAAGTAAGAGCGCACCTATGTGTAATTGTCTCGCAATCTGCCTCGCCTTTCCTATAATCCCGTAGGGACTTCGGGGGATGTTAAGCCTGACAAATTGATCACGTGACTCTTGTGGATTCAAATAATTCTAACCGATTTTCTGAGGATTTTGACTAACAGTTGTGAAGCCCTGTCTCTATCCAGTCGCACTCTGAAATATAGACAAAGGATTACTTTGCCACTGATATAACTGATACAAAAAAGGAGGTTAAGCCACTCCCCCCATCAAGAAGTGTGACCAGTGGCAAATTTAATTCCCATTAGGAAAGCGCACCTATGGTGACATACTCCCACACTGACAAGCACGGTTCAGTGTGGGCTTCTTACCAACTCCAGCTATTGCTTAGGATACTCGGTAAGCTTTATTAACGATACGGGATGCCCCTCCGCACCGGAACAATACAAAAAGTTCTATTTTTAAACACGCAGGTGGCGGTTAGCTCTTAATTTGTCTTCCCTGCTATTTTTATTATAACGTTTTTCAGGCTGTTTATCAGAGTTCCTGCCCGCGATTCATCCCACACCTCAATGCGCAGCATGAGTGTGGGATGAATCGCGGAGGAAGCTAAAACAGGCTATGCGCGATGGTTTTGGCTAACCACAGCTCCGATAGCTGAAAGTCAGTTGACCCCTTATCGGCACTGTTCGGGATTTACCACAAACTACCCAGTTGCTACCAATCTATCCAAAAGTTTTAATTTTTTGTTAGCTGACTATTTCCTGACCAGAGGTCTGGAAATTCTTCAGGGTTTCTGTCTATATCTCCTGAATCTCCCTGTTTCAGCAGCTTTACTGCTTAGATTTAGGGTCTTGAGGCACATATGTTTGCGGTTAGCTCTTAATTTATCTTCCCTGTCTTGATGCAGTCGCTAATGGGGGAAACCCCCAAGACCTCGCTGCATCGCTACCATTCCTAGTGTATCACATTGGTAAGATCCTTTGGGACTCTTACCCTGCGCTTCCCATAGGACACCTAGCCAATAAAGGTAAAGTGCGGGGCTTTTCGCGGTTCAGCTAAGGAGCGAAATCTCCTTTTTGGTACCGATGTGATCGTAGCCTAGAAGCTTACGCTTTGCAATTTAAAAGCTGGTTTCGGTTACCCCACCCAAATTATAAAATATGCCTAGGGACTGCGCTCAACCATTTTGTTCAATTAATTTTGACAGCTTGAGATTGGCGCAGAGACTGAATCGTTGTGATCGTATGCTCAGCCACCAAGCCAATTTCCGCCATGGTATTAAAGCGTCCAATTCCAAACCGGATGGAGGCATAAGCCAGATTTTCCGGATGTCCTAGAGCTAATAGTACGTGGGAAGGAGCTACAGTTGCTGAGGAACAAGCCGAGCCAGAAGAAACGGCGGCCACAGGGTGTAATCCTAGTAGGAGGGCTGCGCCATCTACTCCCTCCACACTAATGTTAAGGTTTCCGGATAATCGCTGGGTAGGATGACCATTGATCTGGATACCTTCTAGTTTAGAGACAGTGCTCCACAGACCCTCCCGGAGTTCTATCAACCGTTGAGATTCTGAGGGTTGTTCTTCTAACCCCAGTTCCACAGCCTTAGCAAACCCCACAATCTGAGGGGTATAAAGTGTGCCAGAACGCATCCCTCGTTCATGTCCACCGCCATGGAGCTGGGGTGCAAGCCTTACTCTCGGGTTACGACGCCGGACATAGAGAGCCCCAATGCCCTTTGGTCCATAAATTTTATGGGCTGTCAAGGACATTAAATCAATCTTCATCGACTGCACATCCAAGGGGATTTTGCCAATAGCCTGGGCAGCATCTGTATGGAAGAGTACATTGTGCTGGCGACAAAGATCCCCAATCTCGGCCAAAGGCTGCAACACTCCAATTTCATTATTGGCTGCCATCACTGACAATAATATGGTATCAGGACGGAAAGCCTGCTCTAGCTGGCCTAAATCCACTAGTCCATCATCTTTTACCGGTAGAAATGTCACCTCAAACCCTAGGGTTTCTAAATAGTGACAGGGGTCAAGAACAGCATTGTGTTCAGTTTGCACGGTAATCAGGTGACGTCCTTTACTTAAATAAGCCTCAGCCACCCCTTTAATGGCTAGATTGTTAGCCTCTGTGGCACCACTGGTAAAAATGATCTCTACCGGTGTGGCATGGATAGCATCTGCCAGAATCTGACGCCCTTGTTTCACCGCTGCTTCAGCTTCCCAGCCATAGGTATGGCTGATACTCGATGGATTGCCAAAATGTTCAGTGAAGTAGGGTAACATTGCCTCAAGCACCCGTTCATCCATAGGTGTTGTGGCATGGCAGTCTAGGTAAATTGGGCGATGCATGGTTTTTCGTTAGTTAAAAATTGCAGCTGGATATTCCGCCTACACTCGTATAGTTAGGAGGGGAGGAATGCTGCGTCCCACTAATGGTTTTCCTGATTTTGATAGGACTGCTACGGGATACATTATGATAAACCTGCTCCCCATCACCTGATCACCCCATCATCAGGTGATAGGGACCACAGTTTTTGAGACTGCTTTCCTAGATCACCAAGGGCTACAGGTTAAAATCCCATTACCCAAGCGATGCAGTCGGCCAAAGGGGGTTTCCCCCCACTCGCTATTGCATCAAGAATGGATGGTTCATTTTCCATTGTCCATTTTTTTGCAGCTTTCGCTGTTCATTCTCCTCACAACCCACTCCACCCTTTAAGAATTTAGTGCAGTTCATCAAAACGGCAATTTTGACTGAATACGCTTTAACTCGAGACATGTTGAACAGATTGATTTAATTTTCCCTGGTGTCAAGGCAGAATTAACTACACGAGTTTTGAGACCGCATTTAGGACAGATGGGTTGATGATTGATGATCACCCACATGCCCCACTTGAACTCAATTACTTTTTCAAGCTCAAGCTGTTTCAGTCCTTGGGCAAGTCGCTCTTCTGAATACCGGCACTTCCTGTTCAATTCATCTTGAGTCAGTTTCCCATAGTCAGATGTACAGAGCAGATGAATGATTTTACCACAGGTTTCTTGTAAGTTACTTAATTGTTCTTGGGGAGCTACAGGCTTCTCCGGTTTGGTGTAGCGGGGAGGGCACAGTGGGTAGCTCGAGAAATTCACTCGATTGTGTGTAGTGACTTTCTGTGTAGTGACTTTCTGTGTAGTGACTTTCTGCTTCCAACGGACTAACGTTGAAGAACCACCGTGGCCACTTGTCATGGGAATGTAGCACTTATCTGACTTAATTTTGAGTTGCTGATTTTCCTGAGCAAGGGTATTGCTTTGCTTAGCGGTTACCCTTTTCTCCCAGTTCTGATGCTTTAACATATGGTGTAGATGTAATGTAGATGTTCAACCATTTTCACAACCATCCTAATTTTGTTAAAAATATTGGACAACCGTGATTATACGTAAGATACTCTTTTGCCCACCGGGGAGTTACCACTGAGTTTTCACGGAGAAGATTAGCGATGCTCCATTCATGTTTGGGCAGCATGGTGGTATAGCGCTACGCTTAGCGTCAGAAGTCAGAAGTCAGAAGTCAGAAGTAAGCTAGACTCACGTTTCGGAGTTTAGGAGCGATGCAGCGCGGTCTTGGGGAGGCAGTGCGGTCTTGGGGGTTCCCCCCATGAGCAACTGCCGTGGTTTCCCCCATGAGCGACTGCATCAAGAGAATGTCCTAATTTGAATGCTTAGTGCTATATGGACGCGCTTCCCTTGTGGCTATGCGATCGCATGGTTGCCAGCTGGGGTCAATTTCGATTTCTAGTGCTCCCTACCAAAGCCGAGAATGACCACGCCCGAGCCCACACTTACCAGATCGGGAAGTGTTACATTATGTCACCAGAACAGAGTGGTAAAAAAATTGGACACAAGTAAAGACAGTTCCTTAAAACACAGCAAAATTCACCAAAGGCTAAGTCAATTGATTAAGGTACTGGCTCAAAAATTGGGTAGTGTCCGGGAACTTGCTAGGCAAGTCAATGTCACTAACAATACCTTGACAAATTGGATGAATTGTGATAATACTCCCAGCTTAGAGAAGCTAGAGAGGCTGGCTAAAGGTATTGGTTGGACAACGGAAGAGTTGATCAGCTTCTTGGTCAGTGAGGAAAACCCGATCGAAGCGATTGAACGGAACCAGAAATCGAGTTCCTCTACTTTGACACCACCTATTTCCATGGAGCAGATTTTGGCAGAGCTTCAGTGGCGACCAGTACAGCAATTAGTTGAGATTAATTTAGCGATCGCTAAACGGTTGCAAAGGGAATTCAGTGGTTCGACAGATACCACCGGCCTAGAGGAGGTGTTAAATCAGTCTCCTAAATTTGAGGAACTCAAGGGAGTGAAATTTATTTCACTGAGCTTAAAGGCCAGGCGACGATTAAAGAATTGGGTGACAATCTGCCAAAGTTATGTAGGCTTGAGTCCAGAGGAATTTATCCAAGTCGCTGTCGAGAAGCACAAAATTGACCCAGGAACCTTTGGGCTATTTTATAAGAGCATCATGGAACTCTCTAGTACTCCGTTTCCCCAGAGTTACTATGAGTGGCTTTTCCCGTTAATTTCTCCAGTGAGTGGTTGGATTGGGTCAGCACAAGAAACTCCTATTCTAGATTTTTCGAGAACTTACACAGAAACTTACACAGAACCTTGGAGTCATTTTATTGAGAATTTAGAAGACAGTGGTAATGGAGTGACTAGCAAGTCTAGTTCAGTTCTGTGTTAACCAGGTTTTATTAACGGTTGACGATTGACGGTTGACTGTCAACGGTGAAGATAAGTAAACTTTCTACACATAAACCGTTGCGGGTAGTGCATCAGAGAAGTGTGGGAATGGTAAGATGGCAGAGGTAAATAAAATACTTCAATGTTATGGAATGTCCTCTGTGTGGTCATCACAAGACTCATAAACACGGGAAAACTAGCAAGGGTTGTCAACGCTATTACTGTCGAGTTTGTCGGCAGACTTTCACAGAAACCTTTGATACTATCTATTACCGATCGACTTGTGAACCCTGAACAAATCCGTGCAGTATTACAAGCGATCGCAGCAAGGTTGCAGTTTAAGAGGAGTTAGCCGTACTACGCATCTGGCATACAACACAGTGGTGAGTAATGTCCGAAAAGCTTCTCTATTTGGACAAATGGTTCATAACGCTCTTGTGCAAAAGGTAGAAACAGAGCAGATAACTAGCGATGAGTTTTGGTCATTTGTGCAAAAAAACAATTTCACTGTCTCCGAGATCAGATGATAGTGGGAGATTGCTGGATTGGGATAAATCAAGATCTTGGAAACGGACTAATTCTTGCTGCTAGAGTGGGCAAGCATACTGACGAGTTGATCTCTCAATTGCTAGTTAACACAGAAGGCAAAACAGATTGTCAACAATGGCATACAGATGGTTGGGGTGGGTATGAGCGAGTTCTACCAACTGATGTCAAACACATCTGACGGTAAAGACCAGACCCAAAAATTAGAGCGAACGTTCCGGAATTGTCCGCCAGCAGACTCGACGGTGGCATCGCCGACAGAACTTGCTTTGCCAAAGCCTGGAAGCAAACTGAGGCAACAGTAAGGTTAGTGGTCAGCTATTTCAATTGGATTTGGATTCATAGTCGTGCATCACAATACAGCAGCACAAAGAGCCGGATTAGCTATCGCTCCTTGGAGCTGGCATGATTTAATCACCTATTCCACACTTTGCTAACACCATTACTGCTATTGAGTAGTGCATCCTGCCATTACCGTGACAATCACGATTTAGCTATCCCACACTTCTTTAACAAAGTAGGGGGAGTTTGAGGGGGCGAAATTCCCCCACCTGGCCTTTGGCCACGCTGCGCGAACGTCCAGGTGTTGAAGTTACCGTAAGTAGAGGGTCGCCTTTACAGGGGACTGGCTATGAGGAAAAGGGTTAAAACTTATTAACTAAGGCTCCACTCTACTAAGGTTTCGTCTCTAGGATGGATAGCCCTCTCAAAATCTTTGCCGACGGGTTGAGGATTTATCACGAATTGTATATACTGATATGTAGGTCGATAGCAAGTGCAGAAATAATGAGACATCAAGCCGTAAAAATCAGAATTTACCCTACACAAGAGCAAGTCCATATACTTGCTCAGCACTTTGGTTGTGCTCGTTGGTGGTGGAATTATGCTCTAAATCAGTGCATAGAAACCTACAAGGAAACAGGTTTTGGATTGTCTCGCTCTGCACTCAATGCTATGTTGCCAAAACTCAAAAAAGAAGAGAAAACCGTATGGCTAAAGGATTGTTACTCTCAGATTTTGCAATCGGTCAGTCTCAATCTCAGCCGTGCATATCAAAACTTTTTTGAAGGTAGAGCTAAATATCCTAAATTCAAGTCATATCATCACCGTCAATCAATCCAATATCCGCAGTACGTAAAGCAGGTAGGTGACTATCTCAAATTTCCCGGAAAATTGGGAATTGTCAAAGCAGTAATCCACCGACCACTGGAAGGGGAAATCAAGACTGTTACAGTAAGTAGAACCCCTTCTGGTAAGTATTATGCTTCTGTACTGATGGAGTACGAGAGTGACACAGTCAATATGTCCGCCGACGGAAAGGTTATTGGTATTGATTTAGGCATAAAAGATTTTGCTATCACCTATGACGGCGAAAAGATTTCTAAGTTCAGTAATCCCAAACATCTGGCTAAGTATGAAAAGAAGTTAGCCAAAAAACAGCGTATTGCTGCTCGAAAGAAAAAAGGCAGTAGTGGACGTAAAAAGGCTAGAAAAATTGTAGCTAAGGTATACGAACAAATCGGAAATGTCCGCCAAGACTACCTACACAAGCTATCTAGAAAAATAGTAGATCAGAACCAAGTAGTAGTAGTCGAAAACCTAAATGTCAAGGGCATGGTTCGTAACCACAAATTAGCTAAAGCAATTTCTGATCTGAGCTGGGGAACCTTTGTCAATTTCCTTTCTTACAAATGTGAAAAAGAAGGGAAGGTATTGGTAGAGATAGATCGGTGGTTTCCCAGTTCTAAAACCTGCTCTAATTGTCACTATCGAATTAAAGAGTTACCGCTTGACGTAAGAGCTTGGACTTGTCCAAGTTGCGGAACGCTCCACGATAGAGATGGTAATGCGGCAAAAAATATTAGAGCAGAAGGAATCAGAATGCTATCCTCCTCTGGGACGGGGGAGGTCAACGCCAGTGGAGAAGAAGTAAGACCAAGACGTGGACGTCCGTCCAAGTTAAGGCATTCTTCCGTGAAGCTGGAAGCCACGACCTGGCCGTAGGCCACGCTTTCGGCAAAGCCGACGCTGCGCGAACGCGAACAACGAAGTAGGTCGTGGTAGTTCACTGCACCACCCCTGAATCCTTACCTTGGAGGTTGCAACAAAAAGTTACGAGGTAGTATTTCTGTTAAGATAGCACTGGGGGTCGCCTGGTTTACTGACAAAACTTCCAGAATGCTTGTCCGATGGGGGCTAAGCGCGTTTATAGCCATCAGACCGTGAAAAGCTTATAAGCGCGGTAGTTGTGGTCGCGAGTTCACCCGCTCGATTCACCTGTTAAACAACAGATACCGAATAGGCTTTTTCCTTGGAGCCGAAAAAGTTTATAGAGAAAGGGATTTGGGGCTTTATTCCCAACTTTTGTCAGTCAAACAGGGTCAAAACGTTTTGATGATTGCTTCAAAACCAAACACTAAAAAAAGTAATTTAAACATTATTTTGGGGTATCATTATTGATACTGGAATAGTAGCATTAACAACTTATAAAATTCCAATATATTTGGATAAATAATTCTATGAAAGTTGAGGTTGAACAAGATCTGTACCCTTCTAGGGGAGACAATAGTGGATTTATTAAAAGAAAAGAGCCAATCATTTATGGTACTATTGAACAATTTAAAAATGCTCAACTTGATCACAAAGAAGTTACTTTTTATAAAAAAAATGGGTACTTGATTATTGAAAATATGTTCTATTTTCATGAATTAAATAATTGTAAAAATGAAGCTAAAAAAATAAATAAATTTTACTTAGAAGAATCTGAAAATCCAGAAATTATTAGAGAGATAGACTCTAAAATCGTAAGGTCTGTATTTAATATTCATAAAACTAATGAAATATTTAAAAAACTCTGTTACAGTCGGAAGATTTTAAATATTGCAGAAGCATTGCTAGGAAGCCCAACGTATATTCATCAATCAAGAATGAATTGTAAAGATAGATTTGATGGTAAAGGGTTTTATTGGCATTCAGATTTTGAGACTTGGCATAGTGAAGATGGTATGCCTAACATGAGAGCTGTAAGCTGTTCTATTTTGCTTACTGATAATAATGAGTTTAATGGTCCATTACTACTAGTACCAGGCTCTCATAAATACTTTATTCAATGTCCGGGGAAAACTCCAGAAGCTCATTATAAACACTCTTTAAAGAAACAGGAATATGGCGTACCTACAAAAGACTCAATCACCAAAATAATCAAGAAACATGGTATAACTTCGTTTAAAGCCAAAGCAGGTTCGGTTATATTTTTTGATTGTAATATAATTCATGGTTCATCTGACAATTTATCACCATTTCCTAGATATAATCTTTTCTTTGTTTACAATAGTATATATAATAAATTGATATCTCCCTATGCTGGCACAAAACCAAGACCAGAATTTATTGCATCAAGAGAGCATTAATTTATTATAGATATAGATAAATCAAATAGAATTTATCTATAAATTATCAAAAAGTCGTAAGCATTCAGCTCTCAGCTCTCAGCTCTCAGCTCTCAGCTCTCAGCTTTGAGCTTTTAAATAAAACAAGTAAGCATTCGTTTAATCTTTGTTACGTCAGCTGAATGCTGACGGCTGACGGCTGACGGCTGACGGCTGACGGCTGAATGCTTACAAAAAGTCTCTGTTGGAGTTGATTATTTTATTAGCTTTCCTCACTATTTATTTCATAAAAACCTTCTTTATTATGTACCTCGTCTCCAGTCAAAGGAGGATTAAATACACATATCATACGCATGGTTTCTGTTGCTCTTAAATAATGTCTTTCGTGCTTGTTCAAAAAATACAAAGTACCATCTGAAATAGGATGTATTTCACCTGTTTCTATGTCTTCTATTTCTCCATTTCCAGCTACACAATAAACAGCTTCGAGATGATTTTTATACCAAATATAAGTTTCTGTTCCAGCATGAATTAAAGTATCATGTAGAGAAAAGCCAACTTGGTCATCTTTTAATAAAAAACGACGACTTGTCCAGTTGCCATTTGGTGCTTTAACTTCCCGCTTTGTTCCAATAATTTCTTTTAAGCGACGTACAATCATATAGTATTTCTTATTTACATATACTAATTATTACATATTGTATCCCACATTCCGCAGGTTTGTCACACCAGTAGATAATATTTTTGGCAGGGAGCACCAAGAAACTGAAGAATCCTGTGATGCTCATGAGTTAAGTTGACAATTTGCTCGACTCCGCCTAGGATAACTAAATGAATCGACTGAAAGCACTGAAATACCCACCGCATTGTCGGGGTAGCCGTCGGCTTACCCAATTGGTTGTTAATAGTTTGCTTAGTCCGGGCGAGAGCTTGGCGTAAGGCTCTTTGGGCGAGAGTGTAAACCAATAAACACAGACGGTCATCAAAGAGAAGCAGTGGTTCACTCCCCTCTCCGACGAAGATGTTCAGTGGCAATGCCATTCAAAGAATTTTTCAAATAGGTATAGTGGAGCGCTGACTAAGCCCTTACCATTGATAATCATGGCTTTTACCGCTACGACCGCACTGAGCTTCTCTTGGGAGTGGGTTCCCAACTCCTGGTTAATTTGTTCCACTAGCCCGATCTGGTCAATGATGCCTGCCACTATGCCACAGTGGTCAAGATCTTGTACTCTAACTCTAATTGAAGATGCTATTGGTTTCATCCATAGAAAATACCATAGTTATCCTCTCTAACCTGCGGAATGTGGGTTGTATGACTAATTTTCAGCAAAAACTTCTCTTACCGCTTCTGATAATTTATTTAATCCTATATTTAACACCTCTTCTTCAATAATCAGTGGCGGTAAAAATTTAACTACTTGACTGTTGCTACCACAAGTTTCCACTAATATTTTTTTTTCAAATGCTCTGGTGGAAACTTGTTTTGCAAAACCTTCTTTCGGCATTTCTAGTCCCCAAATCATACCTCTACCTCTAGCTTGCATTTGTAATTCTGGTAATTCATCAGCCAGTTTTTGTAATGATTTTTGAATAATCTTAGATTTATATTCAACAGCCTTGGTTAAATCATCGTTTTCCCAATAACCAAGTAACTCCGTTGCAGCAACAAAAGCCAAATTATTACCTCTAAATGTACCTGTATGTTTTCCAGGAAGCCATTGATCAAGTTCTGGACGAATCAATAGTAGTGCCATTGGTAGCCCACCTCCAATGGATTTAGATAAACAAATCATATCTGGCAGAATTCCAATTTTTTCAAAACTAAAAAAGGTACCTGTTCGTCCATTACCGACTTGTATATCGTCAATAATAAATAATATATTAAACTCACGACATAATGCCTGAAGTTTTTTTAACCAAGTTTCACTAGCAATATTAATACCGCCTTCTCCCTGTATAGTTTCCACAATTATTGCGGCGGGTATCTCAATACCACTACCGGGATCTATTAATAGTTTTCGCAAATAGTTAATCGTGTCAACGTCTTTGCCGAAATAGCCATCAAAAGGGACATGATCTACATTTATCCTGAGACTATAAGCTTTATCATGATAAAACTGATTGCCTGTTATAGCAAGTGATCCCATCGTTAAACCATGATACCCATTGGTAAAAGCAATGATATTAGAACGCTTCTTGACCATACGAGCCAGTTTCAAGGCTGCTTCAACTGCATTAGTACCAGTTGGTCCAGTAAATTGCAGTTTATATTCAAGATTTTTGGGTACAAGAATAGTATCTGAAAACTTTTGCATAAAATTCATTTTGGCAACAGTTGCTTTGTCTAGTGAGTGTACAATACGATTGTTTTGCAGATAGTCTATCCAAGCCTTTATCACTTTTGGATTATTATGTCCATAATTCAAAACCCCTGATCCGGCAAAAAAATCAATATATTTATTTCCCTGTTCATCATAAATTACTGCACCTTCAGCCATATCAAAAACAGCAGGAAAAGAACGAATATAACTTCTGACATTTGACTCTAAAGACTCTATAATTTTCATGATTTGATTTATAAATTAATTTTTATTTAATTGAAGAGGAAAAAATTTATATAAAATCTCAGGAGCGTGTGATTCTGTATCAAAATGAGAAACATCAAGAAATGAATTGGTTTTGCAATTAGCTTTATTTTCCTCGGCAAAACCCATAAAAAGATTTTGTGATAATTTATTTGCCGGTGAAATGGTTGTTTCTAAACTTTGAATATCACTAAAATTTGGTTGTTTGGTTAGCCATTTTAACATATTCGTGGCAACTTTTCTGCCTCTGGCTTTTTCGGCAACGGCTACCTGCCATATAAACAGGCATTTCGAATTTTCGGGCTTTAAATAACCAGAGATGAAACCGATTATTTTCTGCTCATATTCTGCCACAACACAAGTATTTTTAAAATCACTACAAATAAGATAATAATAGTATTGGGAGTTAACATCTAAAGGTGGGCATTTTTTTATTAGATGATAAACCTCAAGTCCATCTTCTAACCTTGGATGTCTGTAAGTTATAATAGAATCTGCTTTCATATTTAGTTGACTTATTTTTTAGTTTTTGTTATTGAACCAATCATCACAACACATGCATAATTGTTCAAAGCAAAGGGACATCGAGTTATGGGTACTCTATTTCATTTGAGCATTTTTTTTGAGTGAAATAGTAATCGACAAGCTATTATACCTGCATTTCATTATTTTTATTTGTTAATTTTTATTAATCGCTAATACAATGAATTCCCACAAGACCTGAAGGGGTGACGAAATAGCCTGAAACGCTTTAAATGTAAAGTGTTCACCATTTTGTGGTAAAAAAAAGATAGGTCGATTATTTGCAACAAGACCTACCAATTGAAAATGTTACCTGCATTAACAATTGTAGTGTTAGATATTGGCCAGGAGTAAGATGAGTATCCAACACCGTCTGGTAGAATTGTTGAAAAAACTGGCATCCGGACAGCAGTCACCCTGACTATAGATCCGGTAACCATTAACCTAAGGCTTAAAGCCTATGGGGGAAAGAGCTTTGGTGCTTGCCTGGCACAAATTGCCGGAATTGGATAGAATCAGTGACGGGATTTGCGATCGCACAACTCCTCCAAGGGCTAAACTGTCTTAAGCCTTAATCCTTTATTTTTTTATGCTACCTGGTCAAGAACCCCCAGAACTCCTGAAAAAACACCTATTTTTCCAAGGAAGACGATTTAGCTTCGAGGTGAATAATCTACGTCTTCCTAATCAATCAGAAGGGCAATGGGAATGCATCCGTCACCCTGGTGGTTCCTTGGCGGTACCGGTAACACCCGATGGTAAACTGGTACTAGTACGGCAATATCGGTTTGCTGTTAGTGGGCGTCTTTTGGAATTCCCTGCTGGTACGGTAGAATCCCATGAAAACCCAGCTGAAACTATTAAACGGGAGATAGAAGAAGAAACTGGCTATCGTGCTCATAGCTGGAAATCTTTGGGTAAATTTCCCCTTGCTCCTGGCTATTCTGATGAGTACATTTATGCGTTTCTGGCGCAGGATTTGGAGAAATTGGAAGCCCCTCCTAAGCAAGATGCTGATGAGGATATAGAGGTGGTTTTAATGACACCAAAGGAGTTAGAACAAGCTATCTTAGAGGGTGAGCCAGTGGATGCTAAATCTATTTCCAGCTTTTTTATGGCTCGCCCGTTCTTGAATGAGTAACCTGATTCTCTTCTGGCATCGCCGTGATTTACGGATTTCTGACAATGTGGGACTAGCTGCTGCTTTTGAGCTAAGTCCCAAGCTTGTTGGTGTTTTCTGCCTTGACCCTATTATTATAGAGCGCGATGATATTGCCCCAGCAAGAGTAACTTATATGATTGGCTGCTTAGAACAATTGCAGCAAAGTTACAGGCAAGCTGGTAGCCAACTATTAATCCTACATCAAGACCCTAGGCAAGGAATTCCTAATTTAGCTACTGCTCTGGAGGCTAAAGCTGTTTGTTGGAATTGGGATGTGGAACCTTATTCCAAGGAACGGGATCAAGCTGTAGCAGCAGCTTTGAAGGAAAAGGGTATTGCTGTCTATAACTATTGGGATCAGTTATTACACGCACCAGGAGAAATTTTTACTAAGTCTGGCAATCCCTATAGTGTCTACACTCCTTTCTGGAAAAATTGGCAAGGTCAATCTAAGGCAGAACCTGTAGCAACTTTGAGTCGGGTTGAATCCTTGAGGGAAATAGAACAAGACAATGCCCTAGCAGCAGGGGTGATTGATTTGCCTAGCGCTAAAGATTTGGGGTATGTCTGGGACAATGAGCTGTTAGTGCCACCAGGGGAAAAGGTAGCCCAAGAGATACTGGAGAAATTTTGCGATCGCACTATTGGGGATTATCAGGAACAACGTAATTTCCCAGGGGTAGATGGTACCTCGAAACTTAGTGCTGCTCTCAAGTTTGGTGTGATTGGGATTCGCACGGTTTGGCAGGCCGCTCAGAATGCTTATAATTTGAGTCGCAGTGATGAAGCTCGTCAAAGTATCCAAACTTGGCAACAGGAACTGGCTTGGCGGGAATTTTACCAACATGCCATGTATTTCTTCCCAGAATTAGCACAAGGACCTTATCGCCAGAAATTCCAAGATTTTCCCTGGGAGAATAATCCAGAATTCTTTCAAGCTTGGTGTGAGGGCAAGACTGGCTACCCGATCGTTGATGCTGCGATGAGGCAGTTAAATGAAACCGGATGGATGCATAACCGCTGTCGGATGATTGTTGCTAGTTTTCTGACTAAGGATTTGATTATTAATTGGCAGTGGGGGGAAAAGTATTTTATGCAGCGGTTATGGGATGGAGACCTGAGTGCTAATAATGGTGGTTGGCAATGGAGTGCCTCTAGTGGTATGGATCCTAAACCATTGCGAATTTTTAACCCAGCTAGTCAGGCTAAAAAGTTTGACCCGGACGGTGAGTATATTCGGAAATGGTTACCGGAGTTGAGTTCTGTGGATACGGAGTATGTGGTGAGTGGGAAGATTCCTGAAAGCGATCGCGAAATGTGTGGGTATCCAGCACCAATTGTCGATCATAATCAGCAGCAGCGTCGGTTTAAGGAACTATATAAGGAATTGTAGTGATGCCAAGGCGTTGCTTAATAATGGAATGATTTTAAGAGTGAGGTGGAATGGGCATCAGGCGTGGAACTGGCATCTTGTGTAGAACTGGCATCTTGTGTAGAACTGGCATCTTGCCAGTTTCCTCCTTATTTTCGAGCGGGCAGGATGCCCACTCTACTCCTATTGATTCCAAGATTCAGCAATGCCGATGCCAAAGATGGTGCGTTACGGGGCGGGCTGTCCCAACAATGGCGCTCGGGCTTGAACATGAGGGCAAGCCCGCCCCTAAGGCACCCTAGGTACTCTCTTCTTGCTCCATGGGCAGACTTATATCAAAAAAAAGAACAAACTTGGCATGAGGCATCAGAGGTTTCAGAGCCTGCAAATAGCTCTTGGCATCCGAACGGTTATGGAACCGAGCGAAAACTACTGGTTGCCTCCGTGGCAATAGCCGGATCATAACCCATGGGTATAGGCATGCACCATAAAACATAAAATTAAGTTATCTCCTGTAAGGGGGACCAAGAGCCAGCCTTGAGCCTACGGAAATCCCTAGGCTGGCTCTTCCCGTGGATTTTATGTCCACAATTTTATTTTAGCACAAATAAACTTAAATTATAACATATTTTGAAAATTTTTGTAAAAAATTCTTGAGGTAGTCGGGAGCGGTGCGACCCTGATCTAAACAACCTACCCTTGTGAGTCTCTGGATAGTTCATTTGTTCTGCAACTTTGACCTACTCCCAACTACACTAAGTGTAATTTTAGGGATTAGTAACAACTTACTAGTGGCTCATGTGGGAGACAGTCGTATTTATTTAATTAGAAAAAAACAGATATGTCAATTAACTGAAGACCACTCACTAGTAGCGATGTTACTTGCCAGTGGTGAAATCACCTATCAAGAAAGTCTTGACCATCCAGATAGTAATATTCTTACTAAATCCCTGGGTTCCAAACCAAGTCTTAGTGATGGTTATGTCCAAGATTTGAGCCGCTTTAGTCAAGACTTATCCCTAGCTCTAGAAGATAGGGATATCTTGGTGATCTGTTCAGATGGTGTCTGGAATTTAGTGTCAGATCCTGAACTAGCGGAAACCTTTATCAAAACTCAGCCTTTACAAGCAGCTGTTGACGAAATTATCCAAAAAGTTATAGATAAGGGAGCATCTGATAATGCTACAATATTAGCATTGGAGTGTTGTATAAAAAAGGCTAATTGAGGCATCTGCAATTAAATAAAGTATAGCATTTATAAATGAGATGTAAACCTAGGATGTCTTTTTTTATTGTCTAATAACACTCCAGAGCTTCCCTCTTGCCTCTTGCCTCTTGCCTCTTGCCTAAGGGAGTATGTTCACAACTCAAATCCAAACGCTATAACTTATGTACACCAATCAACAGAGAACCAATATAGCCTCTCGTCTTACCGAAATCCTTGACAAACGCAAACCCTTTATTGAACGCCTCACCAGTGTAGAAAACCACCTAAAAACCCTTTACTCCACACTACTTGAGCTAGAAAAACACCGCCAGAAGCTAATTAAATTACCTGATAATGCTGAAATAGCTGGTAACTTACAACAAATCAATTTCCCTGGACTACTGAAGCGCTTGGAATTTCAGACTAATAAACTCGCTCAACTTCATAAACGTTTTGACCGTGGCACCCTTAATATTGGTGTAGTGGGCTTAATGGGGCAAGGGAAAAGTACACTACTCAAAAGTTTGAGTGGACTTTCCGATGATGAGATTCCTGCTCGTGAAGGAGGAGCCTGCACAGCAGTTCGGAGTACAGTCTATCATCAAAATCAACCAACCTATGCTAGAGTAACATTCCATGATGAAGACTCATTTCTCAAAGAAGTTATTGGCTCCTATTACGAAGAACTAGGCTTAGTACCCAAACCAAAGAGTCTGGATGAATTTGCTAGCCAGCTTCCCGAACTGCCTAGTGATGCTGCGACTAAAAAAGCCATGTACCAACGGCTGCGCAACGAATATTATGCTCATTTCAATCAGTATCGCCATCTACTGGAAGCAAACTCCCCTCGGGTATTAGATCGGGTTCCCAAGGAAGAAATACGAAACTATGTAGTTCACCAACAAGATGCCAATAGTGACTTCGCGGTTTTGGCAGTCAGAGAAGTAGAGATATTCTGTCCTTTCAGTAGATCCGAAGTTGAAAAGATCGCCTTAGTAGACATACCCGGTTTAGGAGACCTCAGAGTAGGGGATGAAAACCTGATGCTACAAACCCTAGGGGAGCGAGTGGATGTAGTTCTTTTTGTGCGGAGACCAGACTCTGTACGCTACGGCTGGGAAGCAAGAGATACAAAACTTTATGACACAGCCCATAAAGCCCTGAATGACCTGCCAGAGCGGTCTTTCATGGTACTCAACAAAATGAGCAGTGCTGATAAATACAACTCTAAAGGCTGTGAAACCCTTAAAAGAACTATTCGCGAAAACCACATAGAGGTGGTTAATTGTGTAATCGCTGACTGTTCTAATCCTGACCAAGCAAATCAAGTTCTGGAGTTAATTCTAGACTACCTAGTTAACAACATTGAAGACCTCGACAGTAAATATGCCAAAGCTTACCAAGACCATATAGATATCCTCCACAGAGACTTAGACACTGATTTACAGAAAGCCAGTAAAGCCCTAGCTGGATTTGGGGATGAAGACCAGTTATTTGTGGAGCGATTCAAAGAGTTTAAAGAAGAACTATCTGACAGTCTTGAAAAATTCCTCAAAAAACTCAGAAAAAATCGGGAAACAGTTGATCCTTACTTTAAAGCGAAAGTCGATACTGTAATGAAAGCCTGCCAAAGTGACCCGGGAATTCCAGCACTAGAAGAAATTGAAAGACAACGCACAGACCGATTCGGAGGTTCTTACAGGTCTACCTACTACGGGTCGATTGCAGCGATGCGAGCGAACCTTTCAAAGCATTTCCTTTCCTTAAACGAAGGGCTACAGCAGTCGGTGGAGCAGCTCAAATCAGAAGTAACAAATGTGCTGGTAAACCTGAAAAAGGGGCACTTGGGGAATCTCACTAAAGAGCGTGATGCCAAGTTTCTAGGGGTGATGACCGAGTTACTAGATAAGTATAACAATCAATTAGAGCTAGGGTTCCGAACCCTTTGGGAGTCTCAAGTTTCCTATGAAGGATTAATTATACATAGTATTCGACAGCACTTTGATGACGAACTTGAACCCGATCTAATCAACAACAACACCCTGAGCATTACAAATTCCGAGTCAGGAAAATCCCAAGTTGAAGAGTTTAATCAACAAGAAGTAAAAAATCGTCTAGAAGCGCTTCATAAAAAAGTGGTCATTAAATGCAAGCAAACCTTAGATCAGTGGTTAACTGAGCCAAGCCAAGTCAGATACTTCATCATCGGAGAGTTTTTTGATCGCATTCACTATGCCAAAGATATAGGAGACCAGTGGCGGACTTTTCTAAGAAAGGAAGAAATTCGCTCGAAAGTATGGCCTGAGTTCCAAAGGCTCAAAGAACATAAACAAATTCAGCAGGAGTGGCAAAATTTGCTCCAAAAAGCAATCAGCAGCAACACATTGGAATCTATGCAGTTTTTGAATTAACTTTGCGTAAGCTATCAGCCTGCTTGACTGACAAAAGTTGAAGTGGAAAGAGCGAAAAGTAAGAGTAGTCAGGGTGTGCATAAGGTTAACAAAAGTACACCGGCTCATCTGATTGACCCATGATGTGATGAGTTAAAATACAGAAAAAACTCTTGAGCAAGCAAACCCAAATGCAGATTAAGGTCGCAATACATCCAGCAGAAGAAGGTGGTTTTTGGGCAGAAGTACCCGCACTACCTGGCTGCATTACTGAGGGAGACACAATGGAAGAGGTTTTAGCAAATCTTCAAGATGCAATTGAAGGTTGGTTAGAAGTTGCCAGCAATTCCTATATTCCTGAACCAAACAGCAAAATTGTGGAAGTTACAGTATGAAATCTGTTTCTGGCAAAAAATTCTGTAAAATTGTTGAGAAAAAAGGATGGGTTTTGAGAAAAATTACAGGAAGCCATCATATTTATGAAAAGCCAGGAGATATACTAGATTAGTTTTTGCTAGCATGCCTATTACCTATTGCCTCTTGCCTATTACCTATTGCCTCTTGCCTATTACCTATTGCCTCTTGCCTCTTGCCTTCCTAAAATTGTAGAAACCTACAATGTCTATTACCTGTATAGTATGCGGTCATATCAATACTGGCAGTAACAACTACTGCACTAGTTGTGGTGCGGCTCTTGAGTTTGAAGACACTGTTAGTTCATCAGCCTACCATTTGCCTGCTGGCACACTCCTAAGGCAGAGTCATTATCGGATAGAAAAAGTCCTAGGAGAAGGGGGATTTGGCATTACCTACCAAGGAATTTACCTACCTAACTCTGCCAAGGTTGCCATCAAAGAACTCTGGCCAGAAAAAGCAGCTAGGATTGGGAAAACCATTACTTGGCCCCCTTCTATTGCTCCGATTGACCGACAACGACAACTCCACAAATTTCAGTTAGAAGCCAGTTACTTACAAAAATGCCCCCACCCTAATATTGCTCAGGTTTATGATTGGTTTGAGGAGAATAATACTGCCTATTTAGTCATGGAGTTTATCTCTGGTAAGTCCTTATACAAAATCTTACAACAAGAAGGTGTTCTTTCGGAAGAGAAGCTCAAGGGCTATTTTATCCAAGTAGCAGAAGCGTTAAAAGTTGTTCACTCTAATCAACTATTACACAGAGATATTAAACCAGATAATATTCTAATTGATCACCAAGATCGAGCCGTATTGATTGATTTCGGTGCTACCAAAGAATTCATGGCCGGTCAAACCCGTGAAATGAGTGTAACCTTGTCACCAGGATACGCTCCTCTTGAGCAATACAGTTACCGGAGTAAGCGTTGGCCAGCTACGGACATCTATGCTCTATGTGCGTCAATGTATGAATTACTCACTGGTCAATTACCCGCTCAAGCTACGGAAAGGGCTGGATCAGAAACGTTAATTCCACCACGACAGTTAGCTGCTCAGATTACACCCCAAACTGAGCAGGTAATCTTAACTGGAATGAGAATGAAGGTAGAGGAGCGATTTCAGACAGCCGAGGAACTGATTGATGCCCTCAAAGGCAAGTTTGTTTCTCCCAGTCAAAGGAAAGCGTGGGGATTAGTTAAGCAAGGAAAGTTAGCAGAGGCGGTTCAAGCTTATCAACAGTGTCTAACTAATCAGCCCAACCATGGTGAAGCTGCGGTTGAACTAGCCCTAGTTCAGATCCATCTCAATGATGCTCAGGCTGAGGTAGCAGCACAAACAGCGATTCAACTACAACCAAATGATGGCAGGAGCTATGGGGTTTTAGGACTAGTCAACTGCCGTAAATCAAATTGGTCAACAGCGGTAAAACAGTTGCAAAAAGCAGCAGACTTAGCTCCCCAAGAGGTTTGGATACAAGCTAATCTAGCTTGGGCATGGGGAAAGCTTGGCAATTGGCAACAGGCAGAATCTGCTGTTTCCAAGGCACTGCAAATTGATAGTAACTGTACCTTTGCCCTAGGGTTACAAGCTTGGATTTATGTCAATCAACAGCAATGGAAACGAGCAATTCGTACTGCTACCCAGGCACTGTTCAAGTCAAAACAGGCTCAGTCTAGGGAATCCCAACAACTACAACAATGGATATATCCCTATTTAATCATTGCTTTGGAAAAGGCAGTTGTTACCAGACAGTCTAGGGACGTGGAGCGCCGGATTATAGAGTTTACCACTCAAGTCCCCGATAGTGCAGTTGCTTGGGGATTGAAAGGTTGGAAGCAAGCTGTGCAAGGGTTGTGGCCTGAGGCTCTTGCCAATTTTGAGCAAGCCAGCCAGAAAGCAGACGTTCCTAGCTGGGTATCCCTGAATCAAGGAATCACTCAGGAACACTTGCAGAATTCTCAGGGTGCTATCCAAACCTATCAAGCCTACATTCAGAAATTTCCATCTGATGCCTTTGCTTTATTCCGTCTAGGCACTTTACTAGGAAAAGTGGGACAATGGGCACAAGCACGCTCCTATCTGGAAAAAGCAGTGCAGTTAAAACCAGACTATGCTGAGGCTTACCACAACTTAGGTTGGGTTTTACTTAATATCAGAACTGTAGATGGTCAGGTTGAGAATTTTCGTCCCCTGTTGTCCGCCTATCGTCAAGCATCTGAGTTTTACCTGCAACAGTACCAATCGGAATTAGCTGGTGCAATTAGACAAGCCTTTCACATAGCTGGGGTTGAGCTTTAGCTTGATCCGCCAGAAGCCCCACGTCCGCACCTGCATGTCGGCGTGGGATGAATGGCGGACAGGAACTTTGTTTTTTTTATTTTCATATATAATGGATATAGCAGGGAATACAAATTAAGAGCTAACCGCCACCTGCATGCCTAAAAAATAGAATGAGTTGTATTGTTCCGGTGGGTCGGGGCATCCCGTGTCGTAAATAAAGCTTGTCGAGCATCCGTTCGCGCAGCGTCGGCGAAAGCCGATACCGTTGGGTGGAGTTGGCAAGAAGCCTACACTGAACTCTAAGAGTCAGTGTAGGAGTATGTCACATCACTTCTATACACGAGCGTAAAGAGTCTGTATCCATTCCCATTCTTGGGCTAAACCTTCGGATAGGGATACTTGAGGTTGATAACTTAGCAAGGTTTTGGCCTTGGTAATGTCTGCTGCCGTGTGACGTGCGTCTCCTTTGGCTTTTTCGATGTAGTTTTTCTTAATGGGATGTCCAACAATTTCTTCAATCGTGTCGAGAACATCCGCTAGCACCACTCGGCTACCACCACCAATGTTAAACACTTCCCCAACAGCAGCTGGTGTGGTACCTGCAGCCAGATTCGCGGCTATGATGTCTTTAATAAAGGTGAAGTCTCGGGTTTGCTTTCCGTCACCATATATGCTAATGGCTTCATCCGTGAGAATGGCTTTTAGGAATTTGTGAAATGCCATGTCTGGGCGCTGCCTCGGTCCATATACGGTGAAATAGCGTAAGGCAGTAACTGGTACACCAAAGTTATGGTAATACAGTAAGCATAGGTGTTCTGCGGCTAGCTTGGTTACCCCATAGGGGGAAACCGGTTGGGGAAGAATTGTTTCAGATGTCGGTAGGGCTTCCGCATTACCATAAACTGAAGAGCTGGAAGCATAGACTAATCGCGTCAGATGTTTGGCATCTTTGGCGGCTTCGAGTAGGATTTGGGTAGCATTAATATTGCGCTCGGTATAATCCCGAAAACCATCCCCCCAACTGGCACGAACTCCAGCTTGTGCTGCTTGATGATAGACTACCTCTACATCGGTTAGGAGCGATCGCCAATCCAGGGTCTGAATATCACTTTCGATTAACTCAAAAGCGGGATGCTCTTTAAAATTTTCAATATTCCGGCGCTTGAGGTTGGGATCGTAGTAATCGTTAAATTGATCAATACCAATCACTCGCTCACCTTGATTCAAAAGGGTTTCTACTAGGTGAGAACCGACAAAACCCGCAGCACCAGTAACGATATTAAGAGCCATAAAATTTAAGATTTCAAACTATTGGTTAAGCGTTGGTCAGACTAGTTTATTTGTAAATCTAGATTAAATCTAGTCTGGCACACTATCTGAAATTGTGACTAATTTTTTTTTAGTAAAAATGGCTTCAATAATTTGGTAAGGTCATAGAATAAAATAGACTATTCAGCAAAGAGTGTATAAAAAAAGTGAAGATTTTGGTAATTGGCAATGGGGGAAGGGAGTACGCCCTGGCCTGGAAACTACTGCAATCTCAAAGTATTGAGCAGGTGATATGTGTTCCTGGTAATGGTGGCACCGCTACACTAACAGGTTGCCAAAATCTTTTATTAAACGTTCAAGATTTTGATGGAATTGCTGAGTTTGCTCTGGTTAACGATATAGCTCTAGTGGTGGTTGGTCCAGAACTACCACTGTCTTTAGGTATTACAGACTATCTCCAAAGTAAACATATCCCTGTATTTGGTCCGACCCAGGAGGGAGCGCAAATTGAGTCGAGTAAGTCTTGGGCAAAGGATTTGATGCAGTCGGCTGGTGTTCCTACCCCAAGTTTTGCTGTGTTTACGGAACCAGAACCAGCATTGGCTTATGTCAAAACCCAGGTAGCACCAATTGTGGTCAAAGCCGATGGCTTAGCAGCGGGTAAGGGGGTAACTGTTGCGGCTACGATAGACGAAGCAGAAACGGCTGTGCAGTCACTCTTTCAGAATGGGTTTGAGACGGTAGTGATTGAAGAGTGTGTCACCGGTCAAGAAGTTTCGGTTTTGGCTGTTACCGATGGCTTGACGGTTCGTCCCTTACTACCAGCTCAGGACCATAAGCGAATTGGGGAAGGGGATACCGGTCCGAATACCGGAGGGATGGGAGCTTATGCTCCTGCACCGATTGTTACCCCAGAGCTAAGCACACGGATTGAAAAGGAAATTCTTAATCCTACCCTTGAGGCTTTAAAGGTCAGGGGAATTGATTATCGGGGGGTTCTCTATGCAGGATTGATGATTACTCCAGAAGGAAACCCAACGGTTCTGGAATTTAATTGTCGCTTTGGGGATCCAGAAACTCAAGCTATCCTACCCTTGCTAGAAACTCCCCTAGATCAAGTGCTTCTGGCTTGTACCCAACAGCGACTGGCGCAATTACCAACTATTACCTGGAAGCAAGGGGCTGCGGCTTGTGTGATTGCTGCCTCGAAGGGGTATCCGGGAGCTTACGAAAAGGGTAAGGTAATTACTGGTATCGAACAAGCTGAGCAACACGGAGCAGTAGTTTGCAGTGCTGGTACTACCTTGAAGCAGCAGGAGCTAGTTACCAGTGGTGGTCGGGTTTTGGGGGTTACCGGCACCGGTGAAACAATAGCGCAAGCTTTATCAGTTGCTTATAGCGCTATGGATTGTATCCAGTTTGAAGGGATGTATTACCGTCGGGATATTGGTTATCGGGTTTTGCAGGATGTTGATTGATGCGATTAGCCCGAAGGGCGTTGGCTAGCGATCGCATTCCTGAGTTATTGCTGAGTTATTGCTGCCATTGATACCACCAACACCAGACCAGCAACACTCCCTCAACGGCTATTACCCATGGTCAACCCATCAAGCCATATTAATATCGCACACTACCCGAAAACCAATGTTGACGTCGATATCGTCTGCTGGGATATAGCTGAAGCGGCAAGCCGAGCGGCATATCCCAGGAATGATATCCCAGGAACCACCACGTAAAAGCCTGGAATGATGATCATACTCATTAATACTATTGAGCCAAGCACTACCATCAACCGGAGCGCTTAGGTAGTTTGGGTACCAATGGTCACTACACCACTCCCAAACATTCCCATGCATGTCATACAAACCAAAGGAATTGGCTACACCAAAGCTACCTACACCAGTAGTTTGTTTTCGATATACTCCTTCTGGCTCAGAGCTGTATCTACAGTTGCCATCGTAATTGGCGACATCGGTGGTAATAGTTTCACCAAAGTGGAATGGGGTACTGGTACCAGCCCTACAGGCATATTCCCATTCCGCCTCACTCGGAAGCCGATAGTTTCGTCCAGTCAGCTTAGATAGTATAGCACAAAATTTCATCGCCTCATACCAAGACACCTTTTCCACTGGCAGAGTATCGCCTTTGAACTTAGAGGGCTGGGGGTTTAGGGAAGGGGAGACTTGGAATAAGGTTGCTACAGCCCGCCACTGAGCCTGGGTAACCGTAAACTTTCCCATGAAGAAGGGAGAGACTCTGACCCCATGCTGTGGACTTTCATCATCGCTATGTCCCTTCTCAGTTTCTGGTGAACCCATCAGGAATCTTCCTCCAGGGATGTACACCATATCTAGCCCTAAACCATTGCCTAAGTCTTCTGTGAAATATTGGGCTTGGTGACGGCGGCGCTTTTTAATGTCACCGTATTTATCTAGAGTTACCACATCGAAGTCAAAAGAGTTTAGGGTCACTCCCTCGAATGGTGAGGGGTCAGAGTTTTGAAATTGGTTAAAAAATCCAGCTACAGCTATTCCTAAACTGCCAAACCCCCCCACGTGATTTGATTGCGGTCTATTAACAGTAGAATCATCTGGTTTCTGGGATGGCCGTGGAGGATTAAGTTCGGAGTTTATTGCTTGTAACTTTTCCCAAAGAACCTGAGTATCCTTAGGACGTTGATAAACTCGCACCATCAGACTATCCAGAAAATCCCCTAACTCCGAAGAAATCTGTGGTGCATGGGGTCGCCACATTAAGATATCATTACCAGCATCATACAAATCTGAGGGTTCTTGCCCTGTCAGCAAATAAACAAATGTCCGTCCTAGGGCGTAGAAATCCGATTGGGGTACCGCTTGACCATGGATTTGTTCTAGGGGAGTATACCCAGGGGAAATCATACTGGTAACATTCCCAGCAGATTGTTTTACCATATAGGTTTCGGTAACTTGGCGTGCTGTGCCAAAATCAATTGGGTGCGGCTCTTTTAAAAAGACAAAGAATAAGGTTTAGACAGGTATAGCAAGAGTAGGAGGAGCATTAGTAGAGCAACAAGCTTGAAAGAGTCGTTTCATTAAAGGAATACCATCAAGATACAAAG